>NZ_JBBMXE010000004.1:0-194183 GCF_037996745.1 Xenorhabdus siamensis | reverse complement strand
ATCAGCCGGAATATCTGCCTGTGTATCGGTGAGTAACAATTTGGCGGCACAGTCATCGATCAACCAGTTTTTCCGCTCATCCGGCACACTGGGATCCAGGGGGACGTAAACGGCACCGGCTTTCAGTACTGCTAGTTGTGCCATCACCAGTACCACGGAGCGCTCAAACATCAGCACAATCGAATCGCCGGGGCAAACGCCTTGTCCGATTAACTGGTGAGCCAACTGATTCGCCCGTGTATTCAACTCGCGGTAGCTCAGGGATTCATCACCCATTATTAAAGCGGTCGCCTGTGGGGTTTTCGCCACCTGCTGCTCAAATAACTGATGGAGACACCATGCCTCTGGATAGGCAGTTTCCGTTGTATTCCAAGTAGTTAATAACAGTGTACGTTCTGCTTCCGGCAGGATATTCAACTGCCGTACCGGGGTTTCCGGCGCCTGTTCCAGCGCCGCCACCAGACTTTCCAGCGCCTGCTGCATATAGCCGCATATCCGCGCCGGCTCAAACGGCTGCACGACCTGCGCCGTTAAGCCTAACGCCTCACCAAAATCTTCCACTGACAGTACAAAGGGATAGTTGGTTCGCTCCTGTTCCCCAACAAATTCAATCCCTCTGACCAGTTCACCTGACATTCCCAATAAGACATTGTGTCGATAATTCAACAAAGCACTAAAGAGGGATGTACCACGGTCAACCCCACTACACTGCTGCGCCAGCGCCAGTGATGCATGTTCATGGGCTAATAATCCCGCCAGCCGGCGATGGGCGGCCTGCACGCTGTCCCGTACCGGTATATCATCAATATCCAGCCGCAACGGTAAGGTATTAATAAACAGCCCCATCCCATTCCCTGTTCCTTCGCCACCAGTCATACGTCCAAACAACACGGTGCCGAATACCACTTTTTCCTGTCCACAGACCCGTGACAACACCTGGGCCCAGGCCAGATGACACAAAGCCGCCAAACTGACGCCTAACTGCCGGGCCTGACTGCGCAAGCGATTATTCAGCTCAGGCGTTAACATTTGGTGAAATTCCGTCACCTGTGAACCGTCACGATGCACCTCTGTCAAGCCAAACGGCAGCGTCGGCTCTTCCACTTCAGCTAACATTTCAGTAAAGAAACGGGTATCGGCTTCCTGACTCATCCCCAATCGGGACTGAGCCACCAGATTGCGAAACGGCACCGGTACAGGCAGATTTTCCTCTTGCCCTGTCAAGTATAACTGGACTTCACGGTGCATCATTTCTAGCGCTTCATGGTCGCCAATCAGGTGATGGTGCAATTCCAGTAAGAACCAGCGGCCATCAGTTTCCTGCGCTACAACAAAATGCAGAAGCGGAGCCTGACCCAGAACCAAGCGATAATGACGCGGATCAAAACGCTGACTTAACTGGTCAATGACCGGACCATCAGCCGGATCCAGCGTCAGCTCAGTCACTGATAAGTCAGCATGACGCCAGACGACCTGTACTGGCACGGATATGTTTTGCCAAATAAAGGCGGTGCGTAAGATATCGTGCCGCTCAATGATTTGTTGCATCGCTGCCAGATAACTATCCAGCAAAGCGCGATCAGCAAAAATCATCTGGACGGTCAACAAATACGGATCGCCTTTCTGCGCCAATAAGTGATGGAACAAAATACCGTCCTGCAAGGGCGATAAGGCGTAGATATCCTGAATATTTTCTATCCCACCCGGCACTTGTTCAACAATTTGGTCAACATCTGCCTGGGTTAAATCCACCAACGGTAACATCGCCGGGGTCAGTTGCTGTGTTGCGGGAGTAATCATATTGGGTGGGACTTCGATAGTCTGATGCTGCCCCAACATTTTCGCCAGATCGGATAACACAGGCGACCGGAATAAATCACTCGCCGCCAGCGCCAACCCCTGCTGATGCAGGTGCTCAATCATACGCATCGCGAGCAGGGAGTGGCCACCCAATGCAAAGAAGCTGTCATGGCGGCTAATTTGCTTAATGCCCAATAACTCACTCCAGACTGTCGCCAGTATCGTTTCCTCTTTCCCTTGCGGGGCGTCATACACCTGCCGGACAAATGCTTCATCGTCGGGGGCCGGTAATGCCCGGCGATCCAGTTTGCCATTCGGAGTCTGCGGGAAGCTGTCCAGACGCATAAAGGCTGCCGGCACCATATAATCCGGCAGAAGTGCACTCAGATGGGTACGCAAGCTGTTTATCCACTCGTCATTCTCTTCCTCCCTCACAGTTTCCGCCACGATATAAGCCACTAACCGCCTACTTTGTCCGTCATCCAGTGCCAGCACTGCTGCCTGATTCACTGCTGGATGCTCCAGCAAACGGGTTTCAATTTCCCCCAATTCGACACGGAAGCCGCGGATTTTTACCTGCTGGTCATTACGACCCAGAAACTCCAGGTTTCCGTCCGGCAGGTAACGGGCCACATCCCCGGTACGATACATCCGGGCACCCGATACGGGGCTAAAAGGGTCGGGGATAAAGCGTTCTTCACTTAAAATTGGCTGGTTCAAATACCCCCGCGCAACCCCCACACCACCAATGTAGATTTCCCCTGAGCAACCTAGCGGTACGGGTTGTCCATTGTTGTCCAGTAAGTAAATACGGGTATTGCTGAGGGGCCGGCCGATGGAACGATCATCGTCCGAAGAGAAGACTTCTTGACAGGTGGCGGTAACGGTATTTTCCGTCGGGCCATAAGCATTTAATAACCGAGGGCGGTGACCCGACTGGGCAAACCAGTCCTGAAGGGCTTTTTTCTGCACAGCTTCACTGCCGATGATAACCAATCGGAGCGCGTCAGGTAGTGCTAATTCTGGCTCTCTGGCTGCCAGTTCAGACCAGAATAACGTGGGCAGTAACAGCACCGTGATACGGTTTTCCCGCACTAAGGTGATAAATTCTGTCATTGATTCCAGCCAGCTATCATCGCGAATAACCAGCGTAGCACCATAACATAATGAGGAGAAACACTCCTCAACCGCAACATCAAAGGCAAACGCCGCAAACTGCAATACCCGATCCTGCGCCGTCACGCCATACTGTTCATTGACGCCCAACATGCGCTGATAGACCGCCTGATGCTCCACCATCACCCCTTTTGGTTGACCGGTGGAGCCGGAGGTATAAATCACATAGGCCAGATTTTGCGGTGTTAACATTGAAACTTGTGGGTTACTGTCCGGTTGATCCGGCTGCATCGTCGGGTCAAGTACCGTCAACTCAGCCAGTATCTTGTCACCCAATATGGACTGTCCGGTGCCATCCGCCAATATTACGGATGGGGCACTGTCATTTAGGATATATGCCAGACGCTCAGCCGGGTAGGTAATATCCAGCGGCACATAAGCCCCACCGGCTTTCAGTACTGCGAGTAGTGACACCACCATGGCCTGTGAGCGTGCCACGCAAATGGCAACCCGTTGCTCCGGTCCAATTCCCTGCTCAATCAATTGGTGGGCCAGCCGGTTAGCGCGGGCGTTTAATTCAGCATAACTCAGTGTTTGCCCCTGATACTCAAGTGCCGTAGCCTGTGGGGTCTTTTGTACCTGTTGCTCAAACCACTGATGAATACACAAGGCTTCAGGATAAAGGATTTCAGTCGGGTTCCAGGTTTCCAATAGCAATGTCCGTTCCACCTCCGGCAACAAATTAAGCTGCTCAATGGGGATATCATCACTTCTTCCTTTTGATAACAGCAACATCTGTAAATGGTTATCCATGCGCGCAATCACTTCCGCACTCAGGCGATTTTCATCATAGATCCAACGGAAAAAACCGCCCTGCTCATTTATCTGAAGTGTCAGCAATTCACCCGACGCTTTTTGATCACACTGTCTGTCATCCTGTATCACCGAAACCGCTATCGACCACGGATAGTGAGTGCTTAATTCAGGGATGGCGTGCAATGAAGGTAAATGAGAAAGGCGGTCATAATTGAATGTCTGGTGTTGCGCCAGTTGGGTAAGTTCATCATCAACCGCGTCAGCTACCCCATACCACGGTTGATCCAACGCCACTGCAATGTCCATGGGCACCACTGAGGCCAGATTTGCCTGGTTATCGTTTAATGCTACCCCCCAGCCGATTTGGCATACTGGCTGCTGAGTCAGACGCGCAAGATAGATAACAAATGCTTGCAACACTATTCGCCACGGCTCTTCTTGACCACTTTGAAGAGACGGGGACTGCCAACAGCTGATTGCCCAACGGGGTTCAGCAATCTTATGGGGAATGTCGAAAGGTAACTGGAGGGGGTGCAAAGCGGCAAGACGCTGATACCAAAATAATTCACTGGGTGTGAGTGATTGTAGAGTATTTATTCCAGAAAGTGCTTCACCATTAAGACTATTTCCCGTTGTAGCAATGTTATCTTTCATTTATTTATTACCTCATCTCAACGAATCTGTTAGTTGTTTGAAAATATTCAGTCTGTAGGATCATCAAAAATATTTTTTCTTACTTTTTTTCATTTGACTGGAGAGAAATACAACTCATGCATAAAACATGGATCAAAATATTTAGGCAGTACTTTTTGTCAGGCTTTAAATACAATAGCCCGATGAATAGTGATAATGTTAACGTTATGAAATAATAATTTTGTTAACAATGAAAAAATAATTAGCCAGATAAATTGGAATAGGACATTCTATTTTTATTAACTCCATTTACTATCCTCATAAATAGCAATAGAATCGCAGATTAAAAATACTTAAACCCTAATATATTTTATAACCATTGAAGCCATTTGATTTCTCTACTTCAAGATACAGGTTTAAAATTATTTTACTTATAATAAATCCAATTATTTAATTAGTTTACATTCTTGGGTATTAAAATATATACAATCAATAAAAATATTATTACTCTCAATCGTGCAATAATATATACCCTATTAACTTGAAGATGCAAATTTCATTACCTTAAAAAGATTTATTCTCTTTTTCTCCAAGCGAGACTTAAAAAAATGATGAACACAGTAGCAGTGATAATAGTCGCCTGTGACTAAAAAAACAGGGAAAATTTTCAAAAAACTTCCCACCAAAATATAATTGGAGATTTAAAATAAGCGGCTATTTTTTGCACAAATATAAGGTGTTATCTTCGATGATGAGGGTAACAAAAACAGTCGAATTTTCCGGGCATAATTTATTTAAAACCAGCATCTTCAAGTTGAAAAGATTTATATAGTATAAGTGGCGAAAAATAATCTTAATAAAATTTCACTTTGATCACCACTTGTCGTCATTTCATCAAAACATTATCAGGTGACTGAATTATCAGATTTAAGATCTGAGTTAATACCGGGTTATTCATTTTTTCGTCAAGTGAACCATTTTTATTAAAGGAGCCGAATATTATGGCTAATAGAAATAATAAAACGTTAAGATTAATTTTTCCTCAGTGGCAAGGAGGAAATAATCCTCCCTATTATTTTGGCGCAAAACTTTTGTCGTGGCTTGCCCCACAATCTGCCGGACCTGTTGAGGAAGTCCCTGTAACTCCACCGACAAAAATCCCTCTCAGGGAGGAAGGTGGAATAATGGGACGTTCTGCACTAACTGAACAATTAACCATCGCACGTCAATTAATTGAGCAGCATTCTCCTGATTCTGTTGTCGTTCTGGGGGGAGACTGTCTTGTTTCTCTTGCGCCATTTTCTTGGCTGAATGAAAAATATGCAGATAAACTGGGGATATTGTGGATTGATTCACACCCTGATGTGCAAACTCCAGTTCAGTATAAAAACGCTCATTCCCATGTTCTCGGTGCCCTGATGGGGAATGGTGATACTGATTTTACTAGTACAGTAAAATTACCTATATCCCCGCAAAACATCATGATCGCTGGTATGCATACGCCACTGGAATATGAGGAAAAATTCATTTCAGATCACGGAATTCACACCTGCTCTCCTGAAGAAGTAAGAACCGGCGCAGAATCCGTAATGGAATGGATTAAAACGCAATGCATTGAATATTTGGCTATTCATATAGACTTAGATGTTCTTGATCCACATAACTTCCGTTCTGTTTTATTCGCACAGCCAGGACGAGGTGAAAATGATTTTGGCGGCATAGCGGAAGGTAAGTTAACTATTTCAGATATTGTGAACTTAATCAATCGCGCTACCTCTGACACAAAGACAGTCGGTCTGACTATTTCTGAGCATCTTCCCTGGGATGCCATTAACCTTAAAGCCATGCTGGCTCAACTTCCACTATTGGGTAAATAAAAATTAGAAGCATATCAATTCCGTGTATTGAGATTCTGTGTATTGAGAGGCCAGATCCATTCGGCCTCAGTTTTTTTTAAATAATGAATGTTTATATTAATCCATGCACATACGATGATATTCTTCAAACAAGTGCCAACAATTTTTATTGATCTCTGGTGCAATAAATCAATGTGGAAAATGTGGCATACCGCAATCTGAAAAACCTCTCTGCGGCCAGCCAAACATAAACAGTACAATTATTAGTCTTTACTAACAGTTTTTCGTGTTTTGATAAGATGTTACTTGCTCCATAACCTTGATTCGCGTAAAACTGTTACCCAAAATTACCAATAATAACTCCATAACTCTCCTGATTATTATGTTTCAAAACAATCCGCTGCTTGCTCAGCTAAAACAGCAACTTCACGCTCAAACCTTGCGTGTAGAAGGTTTAGTCAAAGGAACTGAAAAAGGCTTCGGCTTTCTGGAAGTCGATGGTCAAAAAAGTTACTTTATTCCACCACCTCATATGAAAAAAGTGATGCACGGTGACCGCATCACAGCCGCTATTCACACTGACAAAGAAAAAGAGATCGCTGAACCAGAAACGCTGATTGAACCATTCCTGACCCGTTTTGTAGGAAGGGTCCAGAAAAAAGAAAACGATAACCGTCTATGGATTGTTCCTGATCACCCATTGTTAAAAGACGCTATCCCTTGCCGGCCGGCCAATACAGTGATCCATCATTTCGAAAATGGTGATTGGGCTGTCGCTGAAATGAAGCGTCATCCATTGAAAGGTGATCGTGGATTCCATGCAGAGGTAACAGGCTATATCACCCGTGGTGATGACCACTTCGCTCCCTGGTGGGTTACTCTGACACGTCATAATCTGGAACGTGAAGCACCCGCTATGACGGATTGCCAATTGGATGATAATTCTTTTGAACGTATTGATCTGACTTCTCTTGATTTTGTGACCATTGACAGTGCAACAACTCAAGATATGGACGATGCATTGCACATCGCCCGGAATAATGACGGAAGTTTAAAACTCTCCGTCGCCATCGCTGATCCAACGGCTTATATCAAAGCTGACAGTGAACTGGATAAAATCGCTTACCAGCGTAGTTTCACCAACTATCTGCCGGGTTTTAATATTCCTATGCTGCCCCGCGAACTATCTGATGATTTGTGTTCGCTGCGTCCAAATGCCCGACGCCCTGCTCTGGTTTGTCAGGTTTCCATTCTGGAAGATGGGCAACTAGGTGATGATCTTCAATTTTTCACAGCCTGGGTCGAATCGAAGTTCAAATTAGTTTATGACGAAGTTTCTGACTGGCTGGAAGGCCAGGATGGTTGGAAACCGGGTTCTGATGCTGTTGCTGAGCAAATCACACTGTTGAAAGAAATGTGCGAGCGCCGTAACAACTGGCGCCAACAGCACGCCCTTGTGTTCAAGGAAAGACCAGATTATCGGTTTATTCTTGATGAAGGGGGGAATGTGGCTGATATTGTTATCGAGCAGCGCCGCTCCGCCAATCGCATTGTTGAAGAAGCAATGATCGCGGCTAACTTGTGTGCGGCAAAAATCCTGCGCGATAAATTAGGTTTCGGTATTTATAACGTTCATACTGGATTTGAACCAGCACAAATTGAGCACGTTGTTGAAGTGCTCAAGGAACACAATATTGAAACCTGCCATGAAACTCTGTTGGGATTAGAAGGGTTTTGCGAATTGCGTCGCGAACTGGACAAACAACCGACGCAATTCCTCGATAGCCGTATTCGCCGTTTCCAGACTTTTGCGGAAATCAAAACAGAACCCGGCCCACATTTTGGACTCGGTTTTGATGCTTACGCAACCTGGACATCTCCTATCCGTAAGTACAGCGATATTATCAACCATCGTTTGCTGAAAGCGATTATTCAACAAACAGAAGCAGAAAAGCCAGCCGAAGAAATTTGCCTGCAATTATCCGAGCGTCGACGGGCAAATCGTATGGCTGAACGTGATGTAGGCGATTGGCTCTATGCCCGTTTTCTTGCCCCTCACGCTGGTACGGATCAAACTTTTTCCGCTGAAATTATTGATATCACTCGTGGTGGATTGCGTGTTCGCCTGGTTGACAATGGCGCAATTGCTTTTGTCCCAGGCCCATTCCTGCATGCTGTTCGTGATGAACTTCAATGCAGCCAAGAAACAGGTTCCGTATTAATTAAAGGCGAAACAGTTTATCGTCTGAATGACATTATCAATGTGCGTCTTGAAGAAGTCAGAATGGAAACCCGTAATATTGTGGCACGCCCTGTTAGTTAAACTTGTTAGTAAAACTTAGCAGAGAAATACCCAATAAAACGGGACTTCCAGAACAATAAACACACTGCCGCTATTATAAGCGGCATTTTTACAACAAATATTAAACAATTATTCAGATTTTCATATGAAACTTCTTACACTAAAATTCACGCGCATTACCGCAGCAATTTTACCTTTATTCAGTGCATTAATGACTTCACCTTCCCAGGCATCCCCTACTCAGCCTAATACGGCTCAACAAGAACAGATTATTAATCAACTTATCGCCTTAGAAAAAAGTGCTAATGGACATCTTGGTGTGTTCTTAATCAATACAGCAGACAATTCAACCATCGGTTATCGGGCAAACGAACGTTTTCCGTTGTGCAGTACCAGTAAATTTATGGCAGCCTCTGCGCTTTTGAAAAAAAGCGAAAAAGATGAAAACTTACTGAACCAGCGTATCAACTACAAACAATCCGATGTTGTTGAATATAGTCCGATTACCGAAAAACATATTGCAAGCGGTATGACATTAGCAGAGTTGAGCGCAGCAACTTTGCAATATAGTGATAATACAGCTATGAACTTGCTACTTGACCAATTAGATGGCCCGCGTGGTTTGACAAAATTTGCCCGTACTATCGGCGACAATAAATTCCGGTTAGATCGCAAAGAACCTGAATTGAACTTAGTCAAACCGGGTGATGAACGTGATACATCGACACCTCAAGCTATGGCGGAAAGTTTATACAAGTTGACCTTAGGTAATATGTTAGCAACCAATCAACGTGTGCAACTGGCAGAATGGCTAAAAGGAAATACAACGGGTGATGCCAGTATTCGTGCCGGAGTACCAAAAGATTGGGTTGTGGGAGATAAAACGGGTCTCTGTGACTACGGGTCAACCAATGATATTGCCGTGATCTGGCCGACGGAAAACAGAGCGCCATTAGTATTGGTCACTTATTTCACTCAACCTGGCGATAAAAACGCTAAAGCCCGTCGTGATGTACTGGCAGAAGCAGCCCACATACTGATTCAAACTAAATAAAGATCGACAATGCTACGCGGTTAATTTACGGCGTAGCTTGAGAAGATTTATGGAAATATATAACTGCCATGGATTAAATAACTTACTCACCAAATTACCGGTGGTATGTCATAGATTCGTTAGCACACAATTGTGCAGTGAACTTACCGTGAGCTGCAATTCTTGCTGACGATTTCGCCAATCTTCTTCACCTCCTCTCAAATAGGTCTCCCGCGCATCGGCTAAAACTGCGGCCTGTATGGCAGGAAGGCGAGCAGCCGCCCAATCGGCAGCAACATCCTTAGAGACAAACTCTCCAGTAACTAATGTTCGCCACATACGCGCCAGCGTTAGCAGAACATTACGTTCATCTCCCTGTAGCGTTTCAATTAAACTCGGCAAGACATCTTTAATAGCTCGACGTATGTCCGAACCCGGAATAGCGGGCAAAAGACTGCTCGCGTCCGGGCCGACCAGAGGTATCGCTTCCTGTCGTGATTGAGCCAACACCAAGGTCAATTCTGGATCACAAACAGACTTGGGAATTTCGCCCACCTCATATTCGCAACGTAGCCATTCACCGTAAATGAATTCGCATCGGGCTGGATAAAGCGATACAGCAAGATCGGAGCGCAAAAAACAATCAGTTCAACAGGACGACGTCCATCAGGATCAGAAGGATATCGGCCCGATATTATCATTAAATCGGCAGCAAGACATTCCCGAACCACAGACGTCATCGGCCGGTCAATGATTACGAGCAAATCTACATCGCTGCGAGGACGAAGACCGCCAGCCACAGCCGAACCATGAAGATAGACAGCTACCAGCGATTCCGCTAATTGCTTTTGAATGATCAACAACGCTTTATCTGCTTCGGAAGGAATAGGTACTAAGCAACTCATTTTTGAATATAGCCAGGATGATATTTCTAAGGATTTTATCTCCTCATGCGGCTTCGTCAACCCTATTTGACGTTGTTCGTGAAGGGAAAGATTGGCAGTCTTTCGCATGTGGTATATCAAACAAAGCTTAATTGAAGCTACAAACCGACCCTGCCCGCCCTAAACATTGACTGACAGAAACAGGGGTCGGTTATCGGTTCATGCCTGACCAGTTATTAACATTCTTCCCACAGTGAATAACGGGGCCTTACAGCATCAGGTAAAATATTCGCTCAAGAAACTCAAACAGCTTGCCCGGTTTCGTTATTTCTTACGAACAGGTAAACCTGTTCCACGCATTCCTTCTTGAGGTAAAACTAGTATGGCTGCCGACCATGCGGGCATTATTACTTCGCCATCCTCAGTGATCCGTATCCCTGCGGCCAAAGATGTCTTGCCCAATTCACGTTGAATATCATTTAACTTCAATCCCTTGACATTAAGATCTTTAACAGTCACAGACCAGGATGCAGCGTTAATAACGACAACCAAACCATCAAACCGCCAGTCAAGATCACGTGGAGTCATATTGCCATCATCAATCGTCATAACCACTAACCCCATTTGTTGATGAGGGCCAACATTAACAAAATCGACACGCTGTCTGACCGCAGCGCCATTACCAAGAGCCATCAATGGTGAAAACTGACGTAACTGCAATAACTCCTGATAAAACGCCATCATCTGTAGTAATTCAGTTTGGCCTGGTTTTTTCACCTGGTTTTTCACACGATTAATCAGTGGGTAATTCTTACCATCATCACTCTGTGATGGCAGCCCCACATCATAATTATTATCCTTATAATCATAACTAACACGGTTAAACCAATCGCCAGCGTTATAAGAATCACGGGTAAAGGATTTTGAACGCAACAATTCTGACCCATGTTGATCGAACGCCAGACCTTGCCCAAGGAATACTGTAGCAAGGGAAATCGCTTGCATACGAACCCGTGTCATCAAATCCGCTTCATAGGCAGCTTTATAACTAATAATGTCCCACAATGTTTGATTATCGTGTTTAGATACATAATTCAGTACTTCAAGCGGAGCTGATGCATAACCCGCAATAGCGCCCTTATAATCAATTTCGCTACCTGTTTTCACTGCTCCGTCTTTATCGATCATGACAAAATCAGCCAAATTACCAGCCATGCCAAGCCGAACCAGATCCCATAAATGACGAACGTTATCGGCATCTAACCTGGAAATTTCATTAGGCAATATTTCAGCACCATTACCGACCCCCTGATTACTGCGGATGCTGTCGGCAACATCAAATGGCCCTCCGCCACGCACCGCATCACGCAACCTGTCAGAGAAAGTACCAATGCCAGTTCCTTTAAGATTGATTTGAGAAGCTGTTTCGAATCGATCATCCTGCCCAGAATTCCATCCTTCGCCGAAAAAGTAGATCGATGGATTAATGACCCGCACTTTTTCTAACGCTGATATAATTTGTGCTTTAGGATGATAACCCATTAAATCGAACCGAAACGCGTCTATCTTATAATCTTTAACCCATGTCACCAGTGAATCTTCGATCAATTTGGCAAACATGCGATGCTCCGGCGCAGTATCAGAACAACAGGTATTATTCTCAACTTTGCCTGTTATTTCATCCAAACGGTGATAATACCAAGGTACAATCTTATCCAACACTGATGTTCTGGATGTCGGGCCTGCTGTATTGGTATGGTTGTAAGCAACATCCATGATCACGTTCATACCCAATTGCTGTTTGATGGCCTGCACCATGGCACGAAACTCTTTTATACGAACAGAACCTTCCGGCTCAGTAGCATAAGAGCCTTCTGGTACTGAATAGTGAAACGGATCGTAACCCCAGTTATAGGAATCCGTTTTTGCCACCATCGTATTCAATTCCTGCACTTGCGGATTATTGATATTGTCATCACGCCGCAACTGCTGCAAAACCTCCCGTACAGTTAATGAACTATGGCAAAATGCCGCAAAACGACTGTTCTTCACTGTGGGATTAATTTGACACAAACGGCTAAAAGGATGATCAAGATCAGCCACCTGATGGCTAAATTCATTGATGGAAGCAATATCAAACACCGGCAACAATTCTATATGAGTCATTCCCGCCTGACTCAACGCCTTAAGATGCTTGAACATATCGCTGTTATTGTCAGTCAGTGCCAGATATTTACCACGCCAGGCTACGGGCACCGTACTGTCTGAAACGGAAAGATCACGGATATGCGCTTCATAAATAGTCATACGTGCAATATCGGCTGGAGTATTTTGTGGATGTGGTGCCAACAGGTTATCCCAATTGTGAGGCTTTAACGCTTCATCATTCAAGTTGACGACCTGACTATATTCCGAATTAGTAGACAAGCTATAAGAGTAGGGATCAGTAACTTCATAGTGTTCTACATTGCGAGATTGCGGGTGATAGACCTGTAAGGCATAGCGATAATAAGCACCAATCCATTTCTTGTCACCTTGCCATGACCAGGAACCACTGGCAATATCACGTTGCATTACGTGATTAGCGATAACCTGTTTATTTTGCTCATAGATAATTAAACTTACCTTTTGTGCTGTAGGTGCCCACAACCTGAAAATCACACCTTTGTCATTGATCCTGGCGCCATATTCCAATTTATCAGCCGCATCGGCGAAACGATCGTCCAGTACCCCCGCTGTTTGTACTTGAGTTGCTGATATAAATAAACCTTGCTCATTGGCCGACAAAACCACCAAATCTCCGGTCAGGAGTCGATCAATATCCACATTTTCAGGCAAGCGGAAAGCTGGCCACTTTGCCAAATGTGGGAATTTTTTTGCTGTTTCCTGACTTAAAACGGTTGGTGTGAGTGTCAGATAATTATCAGTAAAATGCCCCTGATCATTGGCCTTTACCTTATTACTTTGGTTGTGATATAGGCGAACAACAGATTTACTTTCACCTCCTGACCATAATAACGTCTGTCTGTCAATCCAATGTGCAGAAGCTTGAGATATTTCTGGCACAGAATGAGAGGTGTTAGTACGACAACGATAGATTTGTTCACTACCTGATATTTGCTTCACACGATGTGCCATCAGTTTCTCCTGATTTTTGAACAAATAACACTTATTTTGTATGAAACTACTTTGTGCGCAGCTTGTAAGAAATAAAATTAATAGGCTATTCAATACAACAAGGTAAATCTTCCTCCAGAAGTTAGATTTCACAGTTAAACCTTTTCACTTAAACCTTTTTACTTAAAAGATAACATTAATCATTTATACCCTATTGGGTTTCAAGATGCAGCACGACAGCCAGGGAATAATCCCCAAGAGCATAGATAACGATGTGATTGGGGTGCGTGAGCCGTGTAATATTATCCCGGTGTCTAACTATCTTTTTTATCATACCACGTAACAGACACCGGATTAACATTATCCTTTTTTGTGAGTCAAGTTATTGTAAAAAACAAAGACTTCTTCAAGGATTTGAAATGCTTCGTTTACGGTTTTAATATCAATATTTAATGGAGGTAATAAGCGAAGAACAGTATCATTACGGCCACCAAGCTCGGTAATAAGTCCACGTTGCAATGCCAGTTTCTGCAATTCTTTAGCACCTTTTTCATCAGCGTCTTCGAGTTTAGGATCTAATATTTCCACCCCTAACATAAGGCCTTTCCCACGAATTTCACCAAGGAATGGAAATTTGATTTTCCATGCATTCAATTTCTCAATGATTATTGAAGACATCTCTTTTACATTACCCAGTATGTTTTCTTGTTTAATTATTTGAATAGTTTTTACTCCCGCACTAAAAGCAAGCTGATTTCCTCTAAATGTACCTATGTGATTTCCTGACAACCAATTTTTATATCTTTTTTTATAAAACATTAATGATGAAGGAAGCCCTATTCCGCTGGTTCCTTTTGATGTGACAAAAATATCAGGCTCTATATTATACTGTTCGAATGCATACCAAGTCCCGGTTCTACCACAACCTGTCTGAATTTCATCAATAATTAGAGGAATATTGAATTCTCTCGATAACTGATAAATTTTAGATACAAAAGATTTTTCGGCAACATAAAGACCACCTTCTCCTTGTACCAATTCAAGGATAATTGCTGCGATATTTCCAAGACCTGAGTTTGCATCTCTTAATGCAGATTCCAGAAACATACCAGCATCAAGTTGCTGTGAATTCATCACCCAACTGGTTTGAGAATGTGATTCTGAGCCAAAGGGGAAAAAATGTACGCCCGGCATCAAGCCCAAAAAATCTTTCTTCATTTGGCGATTGCCAGTGACTGCTAAAGCGCCAGTAGTACATCCGTGGTATCCGCCTCTAAAACTGATAATTTCCTGATGACCCGTTGATACTTTAGCTAATTTAATTGCAGCTTCTACTGCATCAGCTCCCGTAGGCCCACAAAAATGTAGCTTGTAAGAATCCCGCAGTTTTTCAGGTAACATACTAAAATGAGCTTCAGTAAATGATTCTTTTATTGGTGTAGGAAAGTCTAAACCAAGACTTAGCTTTTTCGCCTGTTTACATACCTCATCTACTAATTCTGGGTGCGAATGCCCCAATGGTAATGACCCTGCTCCCAATAAAAAATCGATAAATATGTTACCATCGACATCTTGCACGTAAGAACCACACGCTCTGTCTAAAGCTATTGGTAATCTTTTCGGATAAGATATCGCATCGGACTCCCATTGAGCTTGTTTTTGTAAAGCAATTTTTGATTTTGGTCCAGGAATCTCAGTTTTAATTATTGACTTTTCCATTATCCATTCTCTTTTTTAATTTAAACTTGAAATTGTTCATAGCTGTATTGATAATCTAAAGTTATTTTCAAAAAAACAAATAAATTATTTTTACAAATTTAAGCGTAAAATATATATGGTAAATTTTTAGTCATTGTTTTGTAAGCCATTTATTTAATCAACAAAAGAAATAGTTTTACACCAATGGATATAATATCAATAAATTTTAATTATATCCCTCATTTTCAATAATTTCATCACATAATTCCACCTACTCACCTTATCTATTTTATCTCTTGATTTGAGAATAAAAATATTAATAATAAGTTCATTAGAGATAATTTCTTACTTGAAACATCATTAATTACTCTCATAACAAATAATATATCAAATAATAATTATTATAAATTTATTATTGGTTTTTATTTATTCGGCATCTGAGCATAATGTGTAAAAAAATGTATCAATACTCAAATAAATACCAAGCTCAGTAACATGTTAAATATTTTTTATTAGTGCTCTCTGTCGGAGGAATAACAGTTCAAAATGAAAAAAGCCGGTATTTTCTCGCAACAGACTGGGGCAGTTTTTTGCTATTTTTTGAGTATTCCACAAACATTTTATCTAAGTGTAAAGGTCATTTCTAATTTAATATTTCAATTATTATATTTTTTAATATGCATATAAAAAAAGGGAGCTATATAAAGTGAATCACCCTGAAAATATGAAACTATTTTCCTTATCTGAAGCTCAGAATAGTCGTTGGTTTCAATATCAAATTAATCCAACCCAACGGGGAAAAAATAATAGTGCATTTTGTGCACGGGTTAAGGGTTTAACTGTTGAACGTTTAGAAACTGCAATCAATCATCTGATAAAACGACATCCTATGTTACGGTCTAGCTTTGGACTATACGATGGCAAGTTGGGATACCGTATTGCAGAGCATGTTGAAATACAGATCCAACAACATAATGCTAAATATCTCGACGAAAATACGCTGCAACAACGAATACGCAGTGATTGCTGGCATCCTTTCGATTTGGAGCACCCATTGCGGATTTATGCCAGTTGGTATCAATACCATCCCGAAGAAAGCATCATGGTACTCACTTTTGACCATCTGGCAGTTGATGGCTGGTCTTATTGGTTATTATTGGAAGAATTAGGCCGTGTCTTAGCCTCACAAACCTTAGAACCAATATCAGAGCATAGTTTTCAAGACTATGTTACATGGCAGCAGCGATGGCTGAACAGTAACAGTGCAAAAAAACAACAAAATTTCTGGCGTAATCATTTGGCTGGTCATCTGAATACACTACAGTGGCCAAACATAAAATGGTCAACAGAAAATGTCTCTCTTAAAAATACACCAACACCATTAACCGATAAAATCACAATTTCTCGCCTGATTCCAGATATATTGGCGAATAAACTCCGCACTATGGCTTCTGAATATGGCAACAGTCTGTTTGCTATTTTTCTGGCTGCATACCAAATCTTATTGAATCGCTACACAGAACAGAACGATATTATTATAGGCTCAATGATGCCGGGGCGAAGCCGTGCACATTGGGGAAAATTGGTCGGTGAATTTGTTAATCCAGTCGCATTACGTGGTCAAATTGACGGTGATATGAACGTTCGTGAGCATATTCTCCAAGCTCAGAAAAGCCTCCGTCAGGCCATTGAGAATCAAAAATATCCCTTTGCTAAAGTACTGGAGCAACTCAAGTTACAACGCCATGCAGAAACTCATCCCGTTTTCCAGACTTTGATGACTTTTCAACAACCTCGATATATTGGTGACTTATTATTGCTATGGATGGACGAAGATAATCGTACGACAGTACATTGGGGAGGTGCAGAATTACAGCCTTTTTCCTATCCCCTTTATGCTGATACTCCCGTCCCTTTGATGCTTAATATATTAGAGGTCAACACACAAATTCGGTGTTATTTCCATTACGATCCCCAGTTGTTCGATACTGAGTTAATCCATCAACTCATGAAAAATTTCTTCGTTTTGCTTACTGCAATGGCTGATAACGAACAACAAAAAATTGACCATTTGCCACTGATGAATGAGCAAGAACGTCAACAAATTCTCTGTAATTTCAATACAACAAATAAAGCCTTTCCTCAACAAACTTTGATTCACCAACTGGTAGAACAGCAAGTCACCCGCACGCCAAACGCAATTGCCCTAATTTATGATAACCATAAATTAAGTTATGCTGAATTAAACCGACAAGCCAATCAATTAGCCCATGCTTTGGTTAAATTTGGTGTTTGCCCAGATGACCGTATCGCCATTTGCATGGAACGCAGTGCGGATATGGTGGTTGGTTTGCTAGGAATACTCAAAGCAGGTGCCGCCTATGTACCTCTCGATCCTGAATATCCGACAGATCGTCTGAATCACATATTATCAGATAGTAATCCAATACTCGTATTGACTCATCAAAATCTGAAAAGACATTTACCAGAAACAAATATTCCTGTATGGCGATGGGGAAGTGAAGAATTTCAAACAAAAATGACTGTGCAGGAGGAAAATAATTTATCAGTTACCGAATTAGGCCTGACATCCCGCCACTTAGCCTATGTACTCTACACTTCTGGTTCAACTGGTCTGCCCAAAGGGGTTATGAATGAGCATCGTGGCGTTGTAAACCGTCTGCTATGGGCTAAAGACGAATACCAATTGAATCAACATGATCGTGTATTGCAAAAAACGCCGTTCAGTTTCGATGTTTCAGTATGGGAATTTTTCCTGCCTCTGCTCTCTGGCGCTCAGTTAGTCATAGCACGCCCTAATGGCCATAAAGACCCCGTCTATTTGCTGGAAGAAATTGAACTCCGTGGTATTACAACTATTCACTTTGTTCCTTCCATGCTGCACAGTTTCATTCATCATATTCCAGCAAAGCGTTGCCCTTCTTTGCGTCAAATTTTATGCAGTGGAGAAGCACTGCCATACTCTCTGCAACAGAAATGCTTATCTCATTTACCTCACAGTGAGCTGCATAATTTATATGGCCCAACTGAAGCCGCTATCGATGTCACCTCCTGGCGTTGTGGATCAGACAAATATTCCGCTTCAGTGCCAATTGGTTACCCTATTGCCAATACGAAAATCTATATTCTTGATAAATATGAGCAACCTGTACCCATCGGCATTACGGGAGAAATCTATATCGGTGGTATTGGCGTTGCCCGTGGCTATTTAAATCGTCCAGAGTTGACAACAGAACGTTTTATTCCTGATCCATTTAGCAACAACAAAGATGCAAGAATGTATAAGACAGGAGATTTAGGGCGATGGTTGCCTGATGGAAGTATCGATTATCTGGGGCGTAATGATTTTCAGGTCAAGATACGAGGAAACCGGATTGAATTAGGCGAAATTGAAACCTGCCTGACTCAATGTGCTGGTGTTCAACGTGCCATTGTTGTCGTGCATGAATACGACGCTACAGATAAACGATTAATTGCTTACCTTATACCTGAATCAGATATCACCTTGAGCATTCCCAAGCTGCGGGAACAACTGAGCATTAATCTGCCTGATTATATGATCCCCAGTGCATTTGTCACACTGGATGCTTTTCCATTGACCCTGAATGGTAAGTTGGATCGCCGAGCACTGCCAGTCCCCGATCATTCAGCAGTAATCACACAAGAATATGTCGCGCCACAAGGTGAAATTGAAGAACAATTAGCCAATATTTGGCAAATATTACTGAAAATTAAACGCATAGGACGCCATGACAATTTCTTCGAACTTGGCGGGAATTCACTATTAGTCCTACAGCAACAATCAAGAATATGGGAAATATTTGGTGTAGAGCTTTCTGTTCAGCAACTGTTTTCGCACCCCACCCTCAGCCAACTTAAAGAGTGTATTGTCGATGCTCAATTACTGCAATTTGACGCTGAATTACTAAAAAGTATTTACAAATCCATGAATTAAACATCAACCTTAAATGGTACTTAAGTATGAATAATAATGAATTAAATTCTTTACCATTAGCGGAACGTGAAAAATTACTTGAATCAGCTAAAGCAGCGAAGCTAACTCGTCAATATACACAGAGAACATCAATTACTGTACAACCTCGTGAGGGTGATATTCCATTATCTTGGGCACAACAACGCCTTTGGTTTTTAACTCAACTCGATCTTGCGGCACAAACAGCCTACCATATGTCAACAGGGCTTCACCTACAGGGCCTCCTGAATCAAAATGCGCTTAAGGCTGCGTTGGATAGGATTGTGGCTCGCCATGAAATCCTGCGAACAACTTTTGTGTCGATTGAAGGTACTGCCCGGCAAGTTATCGCAGATGCCAACGGTGGTTTTGCTTTAACGACTGAAGATATCAGTCACTTACCTGAGTCAGAAAAACAAACTACGGTAGAAAAGTGCGCCCGATACGAGGCCATCACTCCTTTTGATTTTACCCAAGGGCCGTTGTTCAGAGGGCATTTGCTTCGTTTAGCAGAAGATGAGCACATCCTACTGTTAACACAGCACCATATTATCTCGGATGGCTGGTCAGTTAATGTATTGATATATGAGCTATCCACCCTTTATCACGCTTTCTGCCAGGAGCTCGTTGATCCATTACCTGAATTACCGCTCCAGTATATTGATTACACCCTTTGGCAACATCAGTGGTTGCAAGGGAACGTTCTGGAAAATTTATTGAATTACTGGCGCAATGAATTGCAAGGTGCGCCAATACTGCTGGAGTTACCTACAGACAAACCACGCCCGATAAAACAGAGTTATACGGGCAACCGCGTTAATGTCGCCTTTTCACCCACCTTAAGCTCTGCATTAAAAGTACTTAGTCAACGCCACGGTACGACCTTATTTATGACCCTACTGGCAGGATGGTCGGTATTGCTTTCTCGCATCAGTGGTCAGCACGATCTCGTGATTGGCACTCCCGTTGCCAATCGACAACAACACGAACTAGAGCCATTAATCGGTTTCTTCGTGAATACGTTAGCGTTACGTATTCAATTAAGCGACAACCCCAGTGTCAGTGAATTATTGAACCGGGTAAAACATAAGGCTTTGAGCGCTTATGCACATCAAGATTTACCATTCGAACAGTTGGTAGAAGTGTTAAAACCGCCACGTAATCTAAGCCATAGCCCTATCTTTCAGGTCATGCTGGCTTTGGACAATACGCCAGGGCAGCAAAGTTTCGAACTATCTGGGTTACACGTGAAAGAACTGTCACGTATCAGAAATAGCACCTACTTCGATCTAACTTTATCTCTAAATGATACAGATCAAGGTTTAGTCGGTGATTTGGAATATTCCAGCGATATCTTTGAACACGCCAGTATTGAACGCATGGTCGGTCACCTACAGACTTTATTAGAAGCGATGATCGCTGATGACAGCCAGCAAATAGAAACTCTCCCGTTACTGACGCCACCGCAACGCGCTCAACTACTGACTAATTTTAATCTCTCTGCGCAAGACTATCAGCAGGATAGGCTTATTCATCAATTAATTGAGCAGCAGGCAGCATCCAGACCAGATGCCATTGCTCTGATCGGGGAAGAGGGCCAATTCAGTTACGCCGAATTAAACCAACATGCCAATCAACTGGCACATGCCATCAGAGCAGCGGGAGTATGTCCAGATGAGCGGATAGCTATTTGTGTCGAGCGCAGTCTGGAAATGATCATCGGTCTGTTGGGAATTTTGAAGGCGGGAGCCAGCTATGTTCCGCTCGATCCAGAACATCCTACAGAGCGGTTAGTCTATATGTTGTCAGACAGCCAGCCAGCACTCATTCTAACCCAACGTCACCTTAGCACGCGATTATCCAGTATCGACCTGCCAATTTGGATACTGGACAGCACAGAACATCAAACTAATATCGCCAGCCAACCCCAAGACAATATTTCAATCACTCAGTCAGGGCTCACACCCTCGAATCTGGCGTATGTACTGTATACTTCCGGCTCCACAGGATTACCTAAGGGAGTCATGATTGAGCACCGAAACGTAGTACACTTAATTCATGCTCATATACAAATGACAAAATTGACGCAATATGACCGTGTACTGCAATTTGCTTCATTTGGGTTTGATAATTCAGTCGCGGAAATATTTCCAACCCTTGCCGTTGGCGCTACATTGATCTTACGTCCGGCTCACATCAAAGTGCCGGATGCAGAATTTATCTCCTTTCTGCAAGAAAATAATATCACCGTTGTCGATTTACCCACTGCCTTCTGGCATTTATGGGCTCAAGAAATCAGCAACGGTTATAGTTGTCCTCCCAAACAATTACGTTCTGTCGCCGCCGGAGGCGAAAAGGCAGAATCTCGTCATCTGAAAGCCTGGTTATCCAGTCCAGGGACACAAAGGTGCCGTTGGATTAATACCTATGGCCCGACAGAAACCACCGTCAACGCAACCTCAAGTGTGTTTGATATAGATAACCCCTGTCCTTTTGAAGATATCCCCATTGGCCGCCCCATTACCAATACCCGCATCTATATTCTGGATAAACAGGGTCAACCCGTTCCTGTCGGTGTCACCGGAGAAATATATATCGGTGGGGATGGTGTTGCTCGTGGCTATCTGAATCGGCCTGATCTGACATCTGAGCGGTTTCTTTACGATCCATTCAGCAATAGGCCGGAAGCACGCATGTATCGCACAGGTGACTTAGGCCGTTGGCTGCCGGATGGTAATATCCATTATCTGGGGCGTAATGACTTTCAGGTCAAAATCCGGGGATTCCGTATTGAACTGGGTGAAATTGAAACTCAATTAGCTGCTTGCATGGGAGTTAAAGATGCCATCGTTATCGCAAGGGAGGATGATAATGGGGATAAACGGTTAGTTGCTTATTTAATCCCCCAACCCAATGCTATTCTCAATGTTGCCAATCTACGTGAACAACTCAGCAATAACCTCGCCAGCTATATGATCCCCAGTGCATTCGTTACACTGGAAGCCTTCCCACTAAATCAGAGCGGTAAAGTAGACCGGGCAGCCCTGCCCACCCCTGATCGCTCTGCCAGTGTTAATCATGAATACGCCGCACCACAGGGAGAAATTGAACAACAACTGGCAGAAATTTGGCAAAACTTATTGGGCCTAGAGCAAGTCGGACGCCATGACAATTTTTTTGAGTTAGGTGGGCATTCTTTATTGACGGTACAGGTAGCATCTCGCTTACGTCAGACTCTGAATATTAATGTCACGCTACAAGATCTATTTCTTCAACCAACATTAGCCGACTTAGCACAAACTTTGGTCATAGAAACTCGGTCAATTCAACCCGATATCGTACCTGTCAGCCGCCAAGAGCCATTACCACTCTCCTGGGCGCAGCAGCGCTTATGGTTTTTAGCGCAACTCGACCCCGCGGCCCAAACCGCCTATCACGTATCAGGAGGTTTACATCTGCATGGCGTCTTGGATCTACCCGCCCTCAAAGCAGCATTAGACCGCATGGTTGCCCGGCACGAAATCCTGCGCACTACTTTCCGGCTGGTCGACGGGCAGACCCGGCAAATTATCGGTCACCCGGACAGCGGGTTTGCCCTGACGGTACACGATTTCAGCCAGTTACCAGCCACCGACCGGCACGCGGCTGTCGAGGCCACCGCTGACTGGGAAGCCACCCACCCTTTCGATTTTAGTCACGGCCCCCTGATACGTGCGCAATTACTGAAACTCTCCGATCATCAGCACCGCCTGCTGTTAACCCAGCACCATATTATTACGGACGGCTGGTCCCTGAATATTCTGCTGCATGAACTGGCCACGCTTTACCAAGCCTTTACGCGGGGGCAGCCCGATCCACTGCCGCCGCTGCCCGTGCAGTATGCCGATTATGCGCTGTGGCAGCGGCAATGGTTACAGGGGGCGGTACTGGAAACGCAACTGACCTTTTGGCGTCAGGCGTTACACGGTACTCCGGCGTTACTGGCCTTACCCACGGATCACGCCCGGCCCGCCGTGCAAAGCTACCAGGGCGATCAGATCCCCTTTACTTTATCCCCGCACCTCGTGGCCGCCTTAAAAGCCTTAAGCCAGCGACACGGCACAACCCTGTTTATGACCCTACTGACTGGCTGGGGGATTTTACTGGCCCGGTTAAGCGGCCAGCCAGATATTGTGATTGGCACGCCCGTGGCAAACCGGCAGCACAGTGCGTTAGAGCCGTTAATCGGTTTCTTTGTCAATACCCTGGCCTTAAGGGTCACGATGGACGATAACCCCAGTGTGCAGGCCTTACTGGCCCAGGTAAAAGCCCATACGATAGCAGCATATGCCCATCAAGATCTGCCGTTTGAACAACTGGTCGAAGCCTTACAACCCCCGCGCAGCCTGAGCCACAGCCCGATTTTTCAGGTGATGTTTGCCCTGGATAACACCCCCAAACATCAGCGGTTCGACTTACCCGGCTTAACCCTGACCAAGGTGCCCGCCGCCCGCAACCAGGCCCAGTTTGACCTGACGTTATCCCTGAACGAAACCGCCGAGGGGATCTCAGGGGATCTGGAATACGCCACCGACCTGTTCGAGCGGGCCACCATTGCCCGCCTCAGCGGCTATCTGACCCAGGTATTAACGGCAATGGCCGCCGATGACAGCCAACCCGTGGGCGCCCTCCCGCTGCTGACCCCGGTACAGCGCCGCCAATTACTGGTCCAATTTAACGCCACCGCTCGGGCTTATCCGCGGGAAACGCTTATCCACCAGTTGATTGAACAGCAGGCTGCTGCCACTCCCGCAGCTCCGGCCCTGGTGAGCGAAGCAGGCCAGCTCAGTTATGCCGACTTAAACCAACACGCCAATCAACTGGCCCATGCCATCCGGGCCGAGGGCGTCCGCCCGGATGACCGCATTGCCCTGTGTGTCGAACGCAGCCTGGAGATGATCATCGGGATGCTGGCTATCTTAAAGGCCGGTGCCAGTTACGTGCCGCTCGATCCCGACTACCCCACTGACCGGCTAATCTATATGCTGACAGACAGCCAGCCGCTCCTGATCCTGACCCAACGTCACCTGAGCACGCGCCTGGCCAGTACTGGCCTGCCCATTTGGGCACTGGACAGTGCAGATCACCACACTCATATCGCCCGCCAACCGCAAACCAACCTTTCCCTCACAGGATCCGGCCTTACGCCCGCCAATCTGGCGTATGTGCTGTATACCTCCGGCTCCACCGGCCAGCCGAAAGGGGTGATGGTTGAACACCGGCAGGTGGTGAATTTTATTCAAGCGCAAATCCAGCTCACCGCCCTGACCCCGCATGACCGGGTGCTGCAGTTCGCTTCCTTCGGGTTTGATAATTCCGTGGCAGAAATCTTCCCCACCCTGACGGTGGGTGCCACTCTGGTCTTACGCCCAGCCCGCCTTAAAGTGCCGGATACCGACTTTATCGCCTTTCTGCACGCCCATCATATCACGGTGGTCGATTTGCCCACCGCGTTCTGGCATCTCTGGGCCCAGGAAGTCCGGGCAGGGCGCAGCGAGCCGCCGCCCGCCCTGCGTTCCGTGGCGGCCAGCGGCGAAAAAGCGGAAGTGCGCCACCTGCACGCCTGGTTAACCAGCCCGGCGACCCAAGCCTGCCGCTGGATTAATATTTACGGCCCGACCGAAACCACCGTCAATGCCACCGCCTGCCCGTATGAGCCCGGCCAGCCCCTGCCCGCGGACGATATTCCCATCGGCCAGCCGATGGCCAATACTACCGTCTATATCCTCGACCCCCAGGGGCAACCCGTGCCTGTCGGCGTCACCGGCGAGCTCTATATCGGCGGCGAGGGGGTGGCTCGCGGCTACCTAAACCGCCCTGACCTGACCGCTGAACGCTTTCTCCCCGATCCCTTCCGCCCGGTGCCGGGGGCCCGCATGTACCGCACCGGGGATTTGGGCCACTGGCGGCCGGAGGGCACGGTCCATTATCTGGGGCGCAATGATTTTCAGGTCAAACTCCGCGGATTCCGCATTGAACTGGGGGAAATTGAAACGCACCTGGTGGCGTGTCCCGGAGTGAAGGACGCCCTGGTTATCGTGCGGGAAGACGAGCACGGGGATAAACGGCTGGTTGCGTATTTAGTCCCCGATGCCCCCGGCCCGCTGGATGTGGCCCGTCTGCGTGACCAGCTCAGCAATAACCTCGCCAGCTATATGATCCCCGGTGCCTTTGTGACCCTGGCCGCCTTCCCGCTTAACCCGAGCGGCAAAATCGACCGCCAGGCGTTACCGGCCCCGGACCGGGCCACCCGTATCAGCCGGGCCTATGCCGCTCCGCAGGGCGAGGCCGAGCAGCAACTGGCCTCAGTTTGGCAAGCCCTGCTCCAGTTGGCCCAGGTCAGCCGCCACGATAATTTCTTTGAACTGGGCGGGCATTCGTTGCTGGTGGTCACGCTGATAGAGCAACTGCGCCAGCATCACTGGACCCTGCCGGTCAGCGCTGTGTTCGCCGCCCCAACTCTGGCCGCCATGGCCCGGCAACTGACCCAAGCCCCGGCGGACAGCCCCATACCCGGCCCGCCCGCCAACCTGATCCCGCCGGACTGCCCGGCTATCACCCCGGCGATGTTACCGCTGGTATCACTGACCCCGGCTCAGATTGACGCGGTGGTCGCCCAGGTCGCTGGCGGCGCGCGCAATGTGCAAGATATATATCCCCTCGGTCCCCTGCAGGAAGGGATTTTATTCCATTATTTGCTGGACACCGACGGCGACACCTACCTGGACCGCCAGTTTATCCGCTTTGACAGCCGGGCCCGGCTGTCGCAGTTCTTACAGGCCCTGCAACAGGTAATTGACCGCCATGACATTTTGCGCAGTGCGGTCCACTGGCAGGGCTTGCCCGAACCTGTGCAAGTGGTATGCCGCCAGGCCGCCCTGCCCCAGACCGAAGCGGTGCTGGCGACCGGGGAAGCGGCTGAACACCAGTTACGCCGCCTGACTGACACCCGTCTGGATATCACCCGGGCCCCGTTACTGTCCGCCACCTTCGCGCAAGAGCCCGGCAGTGCACACTGGCTTCTGGCCCTGCAACACCATCACCTGGTGTGTGATCACCTGTCCCTGGAAATTATCTTCAATGAGATGCAGGCCCTGCTCGCCGGCCAGGGTGACACGCTGCCCCCGTCACTGCCTTACCGGCACTTTATTGCCCAAATCCGGGCGGTGCCGGCTGAAACCCACCAGGCTTACTTCCAACAACTGTTGGGGGATGTGACAGCGCCCACCCTGCCGTTCGGCCTGACCGATATCCAACACCGCCCGGCCGATATCGTCGAAGCCGTTATGCCGCTGGATAACGCGCTCAGCCAGCAGATAACCACGTGTGCCCGCCAGCAAGGAGTCAGCGCTGCGGTCCTGTTCCATGTCGCCTGGGCCCAGGTGCTGGCCCTGTGCAGCGGACAGGATGATATCGTGTTCGGCACGGTGTTACTCGGGCGCCTGCAGGGCGGGGCCGGGACAGCCCAGGTATTCGGTATGCTGATCAATACCCTGCCAGTCCGTATTCGGCTACAGGATGACACGGTACAACAGGCGGTGCAGGCCACCCACCAACAGCTCAGTGCCCTGCTGGAGCACGAACAAACGCCACTGGCCCTGGCGCAACGGTGCAGCGGCATTCCGGCCCCCCTGCCCCTTTTCAGCAGCTTACTCAATTTCCGCCACAGCCAGCGGACCCCTGAGTCAGCGGCCTCACCGGCCTGGGCCGGGATCCAGATCCTCGACGGTGAAGAATACAGCAACTACCCGTTATCGCTGGACGTAGATGCCTTTGAGGACGGGTTTGCGTTAACTGCCCAGTGCCCGCAGCCCCTGAATCCGGCCCGCATTAACCAGTATATGATGTCGGCGTTAAGCCAACTGGTGAGCGCCCTGCACACGGCCCCGGCCCGCGCTATCCGATCTCCGGCTATCTTACCGGATGAGGAACGCCACCAGTTACTGGTGGCCTTTAATCCGGCAACGGTCACCGCCCCGCCGGCCAGCCTGCTTCATCAGGCTGTTGAACAGCAGGCGGCCCGCACGCCAGCAGCCACTGCCCTCATCTGGGGCGACACGTCATTCAGTTACGCAGCCCTTAACCGGCGCGCCAATCAGCTAGCCCATGCCCTGATAGCCGCCGGCGTGCGGCCCGATGACCGGGTGGCGATTTACGCCGAGCGCAGTGCCGCCCTGATTATCGGCTTACTGGGGATCCTTAAAGCGGGGGCCGGTTATGTACCGCTGGCTACCGACCACCCGCGCGAACGCCTGACGTATCTATTGTCAGACAGTGCACCAGTCTTGCTGCTGACGCAAACCCATTTACAGCCGCACCTGCCTGACACTCCAGTTCCCATCTGGTGCCTGGAGGATACCCGCCAGCAGGCCATCCTGGAGACATATGCGACTGACAACCCGCAACCCGCCCGGCTGGGATTGCAACCGCATCATCTGGCGTACGTGATTTACACCTCCGGCTCGACCGGGTTACCAAAAGGGGTGATGATTGAACACCGTAATGTGACAAGTTTTGTCGCGGCGCAGTTGCAGGCCAACCCCCTCACCGCCACCGACCGGGTATTGCAATTTACCGCAGTGGCATTTGATACTGCGGTGTCGGAAATCTTCCCGACCTTCGCCGCCGGAGCCACCTTAGTTCTGCGGCCCGACGCCCTGCAAGTTCCTGACAGCACATTCAGCGCATTTTTGCACGCGCAGAAAATCACCGTCCTGGATGTACCGGCCGCGTTCTGGCACTTGTGGGTACAAGAGCTGGCCGCCGGCCGTTGCCCGTTCAGCCCTGCTTTACACACGGTGACGGTGGGCGGCGAAAAAGTGGAAGCCCGCCACTTACAGACCTGGCAGGCTTTACCTGAGACACAGCCGTGCCGCTGGCTTAATGCCTATGGGCCCACAGAAACCACCGTCACGGCCACCATCTGGGAAGGGGATAAGGCCGGGCAAGACCCGCAGATGTGGCCACACACGGCTGCCGTTCCGATTGGCCGTCCCCTGTCCAACAGCAAAATCTATATCCTGGATGCGCACGGCCAGCCAGTGCCTGTCGGTGTCACGGGGGAACTTTATGTGGGGGGCGCGGGGGTCGCCCGCGGTTATCTGAACCGCCCTGATCTGACTGCCGAACGATTTATCCGTGATCCGTTCAGTGCCCAGCCGGGAGCTCGCATGTACCGCACCGGGGATCTGGGGCACTGGCGGCCGGACGGCCATATCCACTATCTGGGGCGCAATGATTTTCAGGTGAAGATCCGCGGATTCCGCATTGAACTGGGGGAAATCGAAACGCGGCTGGCCGCCTGCCCTGGAGTTAAAGAGGCGGTAGTGATTGCACGTGAAAATACAACAGATGATCAATATCTAGTTGCTTATCTGGTACCACAAGCCAATATTTCTTTAGATCCCAATGAACTGCGTGAACAACTCAGCCGTCACTTGATGGAGTACATGCTTCCTCAAGCTTATATGATATTGGACACTTTGCCGCTCACCGCAAATGGAAAGCTGGACCGTCGAGCACTGCCTGCGCCAGATCGCTCCTCTATTGCTGTTCATGCATATGAAATTCCTCAAGGCGAAAATGAGCAACAAATTGCCACAATTTGGCAGGACTTATTAAGGTTAGACCAAGCCGGACGCCATGATGATTTCTTTGTATTAGGAGGAAACTCGCTTTCTATCATGCAACTATCCAGACGCCTGCGTAACTCATTTCATCTTGATATATCGGTTGCAGATATCTTCCGTCATTCAACTCTCTCTCAACTTGCTGAACTTATTTCATCAATACAACAAGATATCAGTTCCATACAACAAGAACTGGATGATCTGTCTGAAGATGAGTTGCTTGCCATGTTACGTGAAGATTAATAGTGAACAAAATGGACAAAAGAACAAAATGAATAATAACGAACAAAGACTAAATCAGTTAAAGCAGGCAGTACTTCAGAAAAAATTGAAAGGGCGGATCCCAAATAACCAGATTGAAGAAAGATATCAGCCAGTTAGCAGAACCGATCCTAAACAGGAGTTGCCACTCTCTTGGTCACAACAGCGTTTGTGGTTCTTAGCTAAACTCGATCCTGCAGCCCAAACCGCTTATCACGTGTCAGATGGCTTATATCTGCACGGATTATTGAATCTGCCTGCCCTAAAAGCTGCCTTAGATCGCATTGTTGCACGTCATGAAATCTTGCGAACCACCTTCAAAATGGTCGAAGGGCAGGCTCGGCAAATCATTGGTAGCCCAGATAGCGGTTTCTCTCTTACGGTACACGATTTCAGTTTATTACCGATTACAGACCAGCAAGTTGCTATTGAAGAGTCCGCGAAATTTGAAGCCACTCATCCCTTTGACTTTGGTGAAGGGCCATTGATCCGTGCCCAATTGCTCAAGCTCGCCGAAAAACAGCATATCTTGTTGTTAACTCAGCACCACATTATTACGGACGGCTGGTCTCTCAATATTCTGATGAATGAGCTTTCTATCCTTTATCAGGCTTTCACTCAGGGATCACCCGATCCTCTACCACCGTTGACACTCCAGTATGCTGATTATGCACTTTGGCAGCGGCAATGGTTACAAGGTGAATTTCTGGAAAAACAAATAAACTATTGGCGTCATGAATTACAAGGTATTCCTGCATTGTTGGAACTGCCTACCGATCATACGCGTCCCTTAGCACAAAGTTACCGCGGCGATCAGGTCATGTTCACCTTATCCCCGCAACTCACTTCTGGATTAAAAACCTTAAGCCAGCGGCATGGCACTACCTTATTTATGACATTGTTGGCAGGTTGGGGAGCTTTATTGTCACGGTTAAGTGGACAGCAGGATATAGTGATTGGCACTCCCATGGCAAACCGACAACACAGTGACTTAGAGCCTTTAATGGGCTTCTTTGTCAACACGCTGGCGTTGAGAGTCAAATTGGACGATGATCTAACTATCAGGGCACTATTGGCTAGGGTAAAAACCCTTGCCTTGGAGGCTTATGCCCACCAAGATTTGCCGTTTGAACAATTGGTTGAAGCATTGCAACCACCACGGAGTCTAAGCCATAGCCCAATCTTCCAAGTGATGTTTGCTTTGGATAATACTAGGAAACAAAAGTTCGAATTAACCGGTTTGACACTTACGGAGGTGTCATTATCTAGGAAAAATACCCAATTTGATCTGACGTTGTCGCTTAACGAAACTGAAGAAAGTATCACAGGATCTCTGGAATATGCGACAGACCTGTTCGAGCGGGCGACGGTTGAACACATTAGCGGCTATTTCACTAATGTATTGGAGGCAATGGTAACCGATGATAGTCAGCGAGTCGCGCTTCTCCCGTTACTGACATCATCGCAACGGACTAAATTATTGAGCAATTTTAACGACACAGCGAAAAACTACCAGCAAGATATTTTCATCCATCAACTGTTTGAACAACAGGTACAACGCACTCCAGATGCCATTGCCGTGGTTTTTGCAGACCAATCGTTGAATTACCACGAATTGAATCTCCGCGCCAATCGTTTGGCACATTACCTGATTGCGTTGGGGGTACATCCTGGCTCTTTGGTAGCAATTTATACTGAGCGTAGCTTAGAAATGGTGATCGGTGTACTTGCCATTTTGAAAGCGGGAGGGGGATATGTGCCACTTGACCCAACTTATCCTACTGAACGATTAGCGTATATGCTTAATGATGCCGCGCCCGTTGTTTTAATTTCTCAAACCGATCTGCCTGATATACCAAATTGCTCTGTGCCTACCGTGTTTCTCAATGATTCAGTGCAATCTATTGTAGCTTCAGTATCAATACAGGATGCTGATCCTCAGGTGTTAGGTCTGACTTCGCATCACTTGGCCTATGTTATCTATACTTCCGGTTCCACAGGTCAACCCAAGGGGGTTATGGTAGAGCATGCTAATGTCAGCAACTACTTACAATGGGCTCAAAGTTATTATTTGGCAGACGGGCAACTGGATAGCCTTATTTCATCTCCATTAGCTTTTGATGCCACAGTTACCAGCCTCTATTTACCTTTACTCTGTGGCGGCAAGATCCGTTTGCTTCATGACAGACAGGAACTGACTGAATTACTTCCGGCATTGTTGTCGAGTGAACAGTATACGTTAGTGAAAATTACTCCCCGTCATCTCTCGGCGATAGGCCAAGAATTGCAATTGATGGGACAAAAATGCCCTGCACATTGCTTTGTCGTGGGAGGAGAGGTTCTTCCCAGTACAACAGCAGCACTCTGGCACGAATTATCGCCAGAATCACGAATTATTAACGAGTATGGACCAACAGAAACTACTGTTGGTTGTGTTGTATTTGACAGTAGTCACCAGCGCCGTCATTGTTTGAGCCGTTTTGTTAATAATGTGCCAATTGGTCACCCTATTGCCAATACCCAAATTTATATCCTCGATATTCACGATCAGCCTGTTCCGATCGGTGTAACGGGAGAAATCCATATTGCTGGTGCCGGTGTTACCCAAGGCTACCTTAATCGCCTAGAACTGACTGCCGAGCGTTTTATTATTGACCCGTTCTCCTCTGAGCAAAATGCCCGTATGTATAAAACGGGCGATCTCGGTCGCTGGCTGCCAGACGGCAATATCGAATACTTAGGCCGTAATGACTTCCAGGTCAAAATCAGGGGATTCCGCATTGAATTGGGTGAGATAGAAACTCAGTTGGCTGGATGCACAGGGGTTAAGGATGCCATTGTTATCGCAAGAGAAGACAATGGTGGAGATAAGCGGCTGGTCGCTTATTTAATCCCTCACCCCAATATGACCCTGAATGTTGATAACTTGCGTGAACAGCTCCAAAGCAGTTTGGCAAGTTATATGATCCCCAGTGCATTTGTCACACTGGAAGCCTTTCCGTTAAATCAAAATGGCAAGATAGACCGATCTGCTCTACCTGCACCAGATCGCACAGCTAGTGCCAGCCGTGAATATGCGGCGCCACAGGGGGATTTTGAACAGCAACTGGCTGCTATTTGGCAGAATCTGTTGAATCTGGAACAGGTGGGGCGGTATGACAATTTCTTTGAACTGGGCGGGCATTCGTTACTAATTGTTAATCTGATTGAGCAATTGCGTCAGCAAAAGCTGACTCTGAAAGTCAGTGATGTTTTTTCATCCCCTACTCTAGCTAATATGGCAAACCATTTGGTTAATGAGACTGCTGGTAGCTCCATAGCACAGGCCATTCCGCCAAATTTGATCATAAAAGATTGCCGCGTTATTACTCCTGATATGCTGCCATTGGTGTCATTGACCCAAGAACAAATTAACCAAATTGTTGCCAGTGTAGCCGGTGGTGTGAGCAATGTTCAGGATATTTATCCACTGGGGCCCTTGCAGGAAGGGATTTTTTTTCATCATTTGCTGGAAACCCAAGGTGACACTTATCTGAACAGTCAGCTTATCAGCTTTGATAATCGCCAGCGACTGGATATGTTCTTACGGATACTGCAACAGGTGATCGACCGTCATGACATTTTACGCAGTGCTGTCCACTGGCAAGGGTTGCCAGGACCAGTGCAGGTTGTTTATCGCCAGGCCTCACTGCCTATCACCGAATTAGTCCTGTCATTAGAAGAAGATGCTGAACAACAATTACGCCGCCGGACTGATCCCCGTCTAATACGCTTAGACATTATGCAGGCACCATTATTATCAGTCAGTTTTGCGAAAGACCCCCATAGCGAGAAATGGCTGCTAGCCTTGTTGCACCATCATCTGGTTTGTGACCATTTGTCACTGGAAATCATTTTTAATGAGATCCAGAAGCTACTATCAGGACAAGGCGACCAATTACCGCCTCCACTGCCTTACCGTAACTTTATTGCCCAAATTCGTTCCGTGCCTGTCGAGAATCATCAACCTTACTTCCGTCAGTTGTTGGGAGATGTGGATGAGCCTACCTTGCCATTCGGATTAACAGGTGTACAAAACAACCATACTGAGGTAACAGAATCAATTGTTACACTGGATAAAGAACTTAGCAGAAAGATAAAAGATTGTGCTCGCCAACAGGGGGTTAGTGTAGCTGTATTGTTCCATGTCGCCTGGGCACAAGTTCTGGCCTTGTGCAGTGGACGTGACGATGTTGTTTTTGGCACTGTGCTACTGGGGCGTTTGCAAGGAGGTTCAGGCACTTCTCAAATACTCGGAATGTTCATTAATACCCTGCCTGTGCGTATTTTGCTACAAGATCGTACGGTTCAACAAACGGTACAAGAAACTCATCAGCAGCTCAGTGCATTATTAGAGCATGAGCAAACGCCACTCGCCATTGCCCAGCGTTGTAGTGGTGTTCAAGCACCGCTACCACTGTTTAATAGCTTACTGAATTTCCGCCATAGCCAGAGTGAAACTCAACAAACCACCTTACCGGCTTGGGATGGAGTTCAGATACTCTCCGATAAAGAACGAAGTAACTCCCCTTTATCGCTGGACAGTCACTATTCTTTATCGCTGGATGTGGATGCTTTTGATGATGAGTTTGCTTTAACAATTCAGTGCCCTCAGCAAATTAATCCTGAACGGATTAATAATTATATTAATTCAGCATTAAATGGACTGGTGACAGCACTGCAACACTCCTCTGAACAAGCTGTCCAGTCTCTCAGTATATTGCCTGAAAATGAACGAACTCAATTACTGGTGGACTTTAATCCTGTTTCGGTAACTGATTCACAAAATATCCTGCTTCACCAATCTTTCGAACAGCAGGCAGAACGCACGCCGGATGCTATCGCTTTAATCTGGGCAGAAACTCAACTCAGTTACGGGGAACTCAACCGACGAGCAAATCAACTAGCTCATTATCTGATTGCATCTGGTATACAACCAGATGATCGCGTGGCAATTTACGCCGAACGTAGTTTAGAACTCATCATTGGTTTATTGGGCATACTAAAAGCGGGGGCAGGTTATGTTCCGCTAGCAACGGAATATCCCCGCGAACGGCTATCTTATATCTTGTCAGACAGTGCTGCCGTATTATTGCTCACTCAAAAACACTTACAGCCTCATCTGTCTGACACTGAAATACCTACATGGTCACTGGATTGTGTTAGTCATCATGAAACTGTGGCGAAACACTCTGCCGAAAATCCTGAACCATATCGACTAGGATTACAGCCTCATCATCTGGCCTATGTGATTTATACTTCCGGCTCCACAGGTTTACCGAAAGGAGTGATGATAGAACATCACAATGTGATGAGCTTCGTTGATGCACAATTGCAGGTAAACGAACTTAAAGCAACCGATCGTGTTTTACAATTTACTTCTGTTGCATTTGATACCGCTGTATCGGAAATCTTTCCAACCTTTGCTGCTGGAGCTGCATTAATTCTACGACCAAACCATCTGCAAATCCCCGACGCTGAATTTAACGCTTTTCTACAAGAGCAGAGAATCACGACTCTTGATGTTCCAACCGCTTTCTGGCATTTGTGGGTACAGGAACTTGTTGCAGCCCGTTGTCAATTTAGCCCTTATTTACATACGGTGACGGTGGGAGGAGAAAAAGCACAATCTCGCTATTTACAGGATTGGCTATCATTACCAGAAACCCAACACTGTCGTTGGCTTAATGCCTATGGTCCAACCGAAACGACAGTCACTGCCACTGCCTTGGTAGTGGATAACGCCATGCATCCAGTGATGGACAACCTTCCGATTGGGCGCCCTCTCACCAATAGCAAACTATATATTCTGGATACACAAGGCCGTCCCGTCCCTACAGGTGTCACGGGTGAAATTTACATTGGTGGCACAGGAGTTGCGCGTGGTTATCTGAATCGCCCTGAACTGACTGCGAAGTGCTTTATTCCAGATCCATTCTCAACAGCGTCAAATGCCCGGATGTACCGGACAGGGGATCTCGGTCAATGGTTGCCAGATGGCAATATCAGTTACTGGGGACGCAATGATTTTCAGGTCAAAATTCGGGGGTTCCGTATTGAGTTGGGAGAAATTGAAGCTCAGTTGGTTGCCTGCCCCGGTGTTAAAGATGCGGTAGTCATCGCGCGTGAAGAAAAGGACGGTAATACCAATCTGGTAGCCTATATTATCCCACGATCAGATGCCACGTTGGATATCATTCAGTTACGTGAGCAATTAGGTACACGTTTAATGGAATATATGCTGCCCAGTATCTTTGTGACACTGGATGCTTTCCCACTTACCCCAAATGGAAAAGTAGATCGCAAGGCATTGCCAACACCTAAACAGACAGATGTCATCAGTCGTGAATATCAAGCTCCTGTCAACGCAACTGAACAGCAATTAGCCACTATCTGGCAAAATCTGCTACAACTGAAGCAAGTAGGACGTCATGATAACTTTTTTGAATTGGGAGGACATTCTTTACTGGTCATTAGCCTAATAGAACAACTGCGCCAATGCGGCTTTATATTGCAAGTCAGTACCGTATTTTCATTTCCTGTCTTAGCAGATATGGCAAGCCATCTAATTAATAAGACTGCTGACGATTCTACAGCCCAAATTATTCCACCTAATTTGATCACAAATGACAGTCAGTTTATCACACCTGATATGTTGCCATTGGTATTGCTAACACAAGAACAAATTGATCAAATCGTTGCCAACGTGGTTGGGGGTGTTAGCAATATTCAAGATATTTACCCACTGGGGCCATTACAAGAAGGGATTCTGTTTCACCATTTACTGGAAACAAAAGGTGACATTTATCTGGACAATATGATGATAGCCTTTGACTGTCGTGCAAGGCTGGAAACATTTTTGCAAGCACTACAGCAGATAATCAACCGTCACGATATCTTACGTAGCGCAGTTCATTGGAATGATCTTCCTGAACCCGTGCAAGTTATTTATCGTCAAGCACAGCTTCCCATTACCGAACTGACATTATCACCCGAAAGTGAGGCTGAGCAGCAATTACTCTATCATACTGATCCACATTTGATACGTCTGAATATCACACAGGCTCCATTATTGTCAGCCACCATTGCCAAAGATCCCCATAGTGGAAAATGGCTGCTGGCCTTGCTACATCACCATCTGGTTTGTGATCATCACTCACTGGAAATCATATTCAATGAAATTCAGACAATACTCTTGGGGCAAGGCAATCAACTTCCCCCTCCTCTGCCTTACCGTAACTTTATCGCCCAACTCCGCATGGTGCCTCTTGAACAACATCAAGCTTACTTCCGCCAGCTTTTAGCTGATGTCGATGAACCGACTTTGCCTTTTGGTTTGTTGGAAGTTCATGGCGAAAACAGTGACCATTTCGCAGAAGCTGAATTCGAATTAGAGACATCACTGGCACAAGCATTGCGAAATTGTGCTCACCAACAAGGAGTCAGTTCAGCAGTATTGTTCCACGTCGGCTGGGCACAAGTACTGGCACAATGCAGCGGACGAGATGATGTTGTTTTTGGCACTGTGCTGTTGGGACGTTTACAGGGAGTAGTCAATTCAGACAAAACTCTCGGTATGTTTATGAATACCCTTCCCATCCGCATTAAATTAGGTGGTTTTACTGTGCAGCAAGTTGTCCAGCAGACTTACCAGGTATTGAGTGAATTATTGGAACATGAACAAGCTCCGCTTTCATTGGCACAACAATGCAGTGGCGTCAAGGCACCTTTACCTCTGTTTAACAGTCTGTTGAATTATCGCCACAGCCCAAATAATGATAATGATCAGAATACGCGCTCTGCCGAGGAAGGTATCGAACTGTTAAGTTCTAATGAACGTACCAACTACCCACTAAGTTTGGCAGTTGATGATACTGGACAGGGATTCACACTGACCATGCAGTGTGTATCATTCCTTGATCCCAAACGGATTAACGCCTTCATGCACACTGTGCTATGTGACTTAGTCGAGATGTTGCAAAACTCACCAGAACATACCTGCCGACAATTGAACATCTTGCCACAGGCAGAACGTATCCAACTCTTGCAAACATTCAACAATACTCATATTGAATATTCGCAGGATGATTTAATCCACCAACGCTTTGAGCAACAAGTGGAATATTCTCCTACAGCTATCGCCTTAATTTACGGCGATCAACAATTGTGTTACGACGAACTGAACCGAAAAGCTAATCAGTTAGCACACTATTTAATTGCACTTGGTATACGCCCAGATGATCGGGTGGCAATTTGTGTTGAGCGCAGTCTGGATATGGTCATCGGCTTATTAGGCATATTGAAAGCAGGCGCTGGTTATGTTCCTCTTGATCCAGATTATCCTACTGAACGATTGTCCTATATGCTGTCAGACAGCCAGCCTGTAGTATTACTGACCCAATATGCCCTGCAAGTTCGTTTCTCCGATACAGAAATTCCCTTATTGGTACTGGATGATAGTGAGTACCAGGCAAAAATCAAAAATCAGCCAGATTGTAATTTGTCAGCCTCTGATTTAGGCGTTACATCACGTCATTTAGCGTATGTACTGTATACCTCCGGCTCAACAGGGCTACCCAAAGGGGTAATGATAGAACATATTAGTGTGGTTAACCTGCTACTCTCAATGCAAGAGATATTGCAAATTACTACTGACGACACAATGCTCTTCTCCACTACCATTGGCTTTGATATAGCCGGGCTGGAGCTTTATTTACCCTTATTCAGCGGCAGCCGTATTGTCTTAGCGCCATCACGAATAGCCAAAGATCCCGAACAATTGGCAACATTAATTGCATTACATCACATCAAAATTGTACAGGCTACACCTACCGCCTGGAGAATGTTACTTGATTCTGGATGGATAGGTGCAGACATCAAGGCATTAAGCGGTGGTGAAGCGCTATCTCACGAACTGGCACAACGTTTAAAACAAAAAGTTAGTAGCTTATGGAATCTGTATGGACCAACGGAAACAACTATCTGGTCAACAGCATCCACTAATATTTTGATCGAGCAAATCAACCATCACACGAAATCTCAAATAACGATTGGTCGTCCAATAGCCAATACGCAAATTTATTTACTTGATAAACACAACCAACCTGTCCCCATTGGAGTAATTGGTGAAATTCACATCGGAGGTATCGGAGTGGCTCGCGGTTATTTGAATCGTCCAGAACTTACCAATGAACGCTTTGTTCACAATCCGTTCAGTGAGCAAGTTGATGCGCGAATGTATAAGACAGGAGATTTAGGACGTTGGCTTCCTGACGGGACTATCGATTATCTCGGACGTAATGATTTTCAAGTCAAGATCCGTGGTTTTCGAATTGAACTGGGTGAAATTGAAGCCAAATTACTAGCCTATCCTGGGATCCAAGAAGCGATTGTGATGGTACGTGAAGATATCACTCATGATAAGCGTCTGGTAGCTTATCTGGTTTTACAACCAGAGATTACCCTGAATTTGGAACAATTACGGGAAACTTTACATACCAGTTTGCCCCACTATATGATCCCCAATGCTTTTGTAACATTAGAGTCATTTCCACTAACGCCAAATGGTAAGCTGGATCGCCAATCTTTACCATCACCAGATTCGTTTGCTGTGATTACTCAAGATTATGAAGCACCTATCGGTGAAATAGAGAATATCATTGCTGGAATTTGGCAAGAAAACCTCAGATTAGACCGTATCGGACGGCACGATCATTTCTTCGAACTCGGTGGGCACTCTCTATTAACATTACAAATTGTTGCACGCTTACGTCGAGCTTTAAACACTAATCTGGCTTTAAACATCAATATAGCAATACGAGATCTATTCCTTCACCCAACAATCAGTAAGCTTGCCTGTTACCTGCAACAGCTTTTATCCGGTAACCATCAGGAACAACAAAAAAATATAGTCACTATCCGCCAAGGCAAAGGTGAATCGTCACTGCTTCTTGTCCATCCAGCAGGAGGTAGCATCCACTATGCTTATGATCTTGCCACTCATATTCATGATCAAGACATGACAATTTATGGAATTACCGCCAGTGATAGATTCGGAGATGAAAATCTTCAATTAACGTTTAGCGAAATGGCTAAAGAGTATATTACCTCTATTCGTCAAGCCCAAATATCGGGACCTTATACGATTGCTGGATGGTCAATCGGCGGAACTCTTGCATATGAAATAGCCAACCAATTGATAGCTGAGGGAGAAACTGTCAATTTCATAGGATTAATTGATTCGGTTGCCCGTTATCAAGATACATTCACTCAGGAAGAGAAACAGGCTGGATTACTCTTTAATGCAAAAAATACTTTGTATGACTTACTAACAGAAGAGATAGATATTTCCCCTCATGTGGATGAGGAATTACAAAGGATTACAGATAAATATGACTACAATACCCTACTGGCTTTTGCTCAGCAGAACATTGCTAGGAAAAAGAAACATGATATTTGAAACGATAAAAATAAAATCCTGCCTTAAAATGATTACCTTCATTTTTAGCTCAAGCTTACTGGGGGGCTGTCTTCATCACGCTCCTACGACACAAGCTAATAGTCATTTGGATAAATATGCAGAAATACGTCGCACCAGTTTAGGCATTCCACATATTAAAGCCAAAAATTGGGTTGGATTAGGTTATGGCTATGGTTATGTTCAGGCCCAGGATAACCTTTGCACTCTGGCAGATTCCTTTCTGACTTATCGTGGCGAACGATCCCGATATTTTGGCGGAAAAGCCACACTGGTTTATGAAGGGATTACAAATAAAGTGAAAAATCTGGATTCTGATTTTTATCACCGCCATATTCTCTCAGAAGATATGCTGGAGCGTATGGTTCAAGCCCAACCTGAAAAAGTCAAACAACTTGTTTCCGGCTTTACGGCTGGTTATAACCGATACCTGCACGAATTACCCCTTCATAACACTGCTCATCAGGCTTGTCGCAATAAGGCCTGGGTCCAGCCAATCAGTGAACAAGATATTTATCGACGTATGAATGCTGTGTTATTTGCAGAAGGGTATAGCCTTATGTTAACTAACATTGTCAGTGCCCAACCTCCCACTACTTTATCAACTACGGATATTTCAACCTCAGAATTACCGATGTCGATAGCTTCATTTCGTTTGAACAGATTGGTAAATAGAGGCATTGGCAGTAATGTTTATGGATTTGGAACACAAGCCACTCATTCAGACTCCCCTCTATTATTTGGCAATCCGCATTGGTTTTGGTTTGGCCCAGACCGTTTCTACCAAGCTCAATTTACAATCCCTGGTGAAATCAATGTCAGTGGGGCGTCATTCTTAGGGATTCCCATTATCCAAATTGGCTTTAACAATGATATTGCATGGAGTCACACTAATTCGGTAACGGCTCGCATGGGGTTTTATGAACTCAGTCTGGCACCTGATGATCCATTAAGTTACCTCCGTGATGGTAAAAAAATAAAAATGCAAGCCAACACCATTACCGTTCAAGTTAAACAAGATTCTGGCGCTTTGATTCCCGTTACTCGCACATTGTATAAGTCAGAATATGGGCCACTGGTGAATCTTTCCCCACTACGTTGGGACACAGAAAAAGCATTTGCAGTTCGCGATATCAATCAAGACAATTTCCGCTTATGGCGAAACTGGTTACGCTGGGGTCAATCCCGTTCTCTTGACGAATTTATTGCTATCCAACAGCAAGAAGCGGCTATGCCTTGGGTGAATACCGTCGCCGTTGGTCGTGGCAGTGATCAGGCCTGGTATGCGGATATGGGGGTCGTCCCTAATGTTTCCCCAGAGCAAATGAAAATTTGTACCACCAAATCCCGCCAAATCTTGGCTGCCCGATTAGCTCCGGGGATCCCATTTTTTGACGGTTCACACAGTTTCTGTGATTGGCAGAGTGACCCTGATTCAGTTCAAGCAGGTGCTGTAGGACCAGCGCGAATGCCTAATTTGCTGCGTACTGATTATGTCGCCAATATGAACGACAGTTATTGGCTTACCAATCCCCAAGCACCTTTAACGGGTTATCCTGTCATCTTTGGCCCCGATGGTAATAAACCTGTCAGTATGCGTACACGCTTAGGCCATATCATGGTACAAGAACGTTTGAAAGGTCATGATCAGTATCCGGGGAAATTCATCAATAATGAAGTACTCCAGAAAATGGTTTTAAACAGTCGCGTTTTGACTGCTGAATTATTCAAATCCCAACTGTTAGAAAAAGCCTGTCACTCACCGCTGGTCGATATACAACATGACCCTCTGAATGGCATAACCTACTCCTCTCCGCAACGCGTTAATATAACCTCAGCCTGCCACATTCTAAAAACTTGGGATAATAGTGGTAATATCACCGCACAAGGAGCACATATTTGGGATGGTGTTTGGGACCGTTTGCTGGATTTACCGGATCATATTTTATTTGCCATTCCGTTTAACAAAAATGATCCATTAAATACACCACGTAAGCTCCATGCTGATATAACAGAAACACTCCGGCAAGCACTGGGAGCCACCGTACTGGATTTAAATCACCGTGGATTATCACTGAATGCACAACGAGGTGACTATTTATATTTACCGCGAGGAAATAATCGGGTTCCTTTATATGGTGGCTGTGACGAAATCGGATATTTCACTATCGCTTGTGTAAAAAAAATCGATGATACAAATCTCGATATCTTTGGAAACAGTTACTTACAGCTTATTAGCTTTCCGAATAATAAAGTAGAGGCTTATACTGCATTATTAACCTCATTATCAGATGATCCTGCTTCGCCACATTATAGTGACTCCACCCGTTTCTATAAGGCTAAACAATGGTTACATTTACCATTTGAAGAATCAGACATTGTCTCAGATCCAAATTATCGTCTTTTGATTTTAAAAGATTGATGTCTGACGTTATTTGAGAAACTTCGAAAGAAGTATGTAGAAGTTATCGAGATCAAATAGGATGAGGCGCCTGCGCCTCATTCCCTATATTAGCCACATGTAACCCTAAATCCGAAAAATTTTTATATATCTAAACTGTAATAATACTCTTCTTTTAAAACTTTTCCCGTGAAAACAAAACCAAAAGAAGTATAAAGTTTTTTAGCAATTAGATTATCATCATCTATCATCAAGATTACAGTTTTAACTCCTATTTCTTTAAAGTAAGATAACATCGCTTCAAATGTCATTCTTCCTAGCCCCTTTCCTAAGAATTTGTAATCAAGCATATATCGACAAATTTCCACTTCCTGTGGTTTCTGTTCTATATGTTTATACATAAAGAAACCAATCAATATTCCATTATGATATAATGCCTTTGGTTTAAATTCAGGAAAAAATTTTGCTTCAGCAATTGAAATAGCATTGCAACAAATATATTCTTCCATCACAGTTCCAATACCATCTTTATTTGATGTTAATTCGCATACATCAAACAAATTATCTCTATCAATTTCACGTATTTCTATCATATATAGTAACCTTTTAAACTAACTGAATGTCAGTGGCGTGCTAAATAGTATGAATTTTTAAATGTTAAAATCTTCTCATAATAGATAATCTAATTGAATTATTAACATTTAACTTTGAGATATGAAACGTATTGAATTTTGATTGAATCAATAGGCCGCTATTACAAGCTACACAATTCATTTACTGCATAGCTTGTGAAGATTGATGAAATGAGCATGAGGTAAGGATGAGAAACTAAATCAGCCACCCGCTAATTTCACTTTCATTCCTTTCGCTTCCAACAATTGCTTCAGTAAATCACGTTTATCACCCTGGATTTCAATTTCACCATCTTTAACGGAACCACCACAGCCACATTTTTTCTTCAATTCTGCTGCCAGCTTGACAAGCGTTTGGTCATCAGCATCAATACCTGTGATCACACAAACCCCTTTCCCCTTACGCCCACTGGTTTGGCGTTGAATACGCACGATGCCATCACCTTTAGGACGAGCAGGTGTCACTTTTTCTTCTTGAATACGACCAAAATCTGTCGAATACACCAGGCGAGAATTATTATCCATGAACAATCCCAATAGACTGATTAATTTGCTGTAATGCCAGTGCGGGATTTTCAGCACGAGTAATCGGACGACCGATGACCATGTAATCCACACCAGCCTGAACAGCTTGTGGTGGCGTCATAATACGGCGTTGGTCTCCGGCATCTGAACCTTCAGGGCGAATACCCGGTGTAATCAGTTTGAATTTCTGACCACATACCGCTTTCAATTGCTGAGCTTCATGGGCTGAACAAACGACACCATCTAGATCAGATTGTTCCATGCTGGTCAAAACAGTTACGGCAATTAACAACGGAGCATCTTTACCATAAGGCAATAAAGCTTCTTTGGCTGCGGTCATCATTCTCTCCCCGCCACTGGCGTGAACATTGACCATCCAAACTCCCAATTCTGCCGCCGCCGCCACAGCTCTTGCAGTTGTGTTAGGAATATCATGAAACTTGAGATCCAAAAACACGTCAAAACCACGTTGATGTAATACCTGAATAAATTGTGGGCCATTTAATGTAAACATCTCCTTACCCACTTTCAGACGACAATACTGTGGATCAATCTTATCGACGAATGCCAGTGCTGCATCCTGATTATCATAATCCAATGCAACAACAACGGGGGATTCCATCTGTTTACCTAAAGCTTGAGCTGTATAAGATGTCATTCTTCGGCCTTTAATTAACTAATAAACTTTATTTCGTGAATGAAAACTTCATAAATGAAAAAACATGTCGAAAAGTGCCACTAATAATAACACTGTCACTGACCATCTAAACCACGAATGGGTTTGATGGTGTCCCATGAACGACATGAAGGGCAATGCCAATAAAGTGAGCGAGAAGTAAAGCCACATTTATAGCATCGATAATCTGGTTTAGTGCGGATCTGCTCACCCACCATATTACGCAGAAGGATCAAACTTTCTTTAGCCCGGCCATCTTCTGCGTCTGCCAAATGGTAATCCATCAGGCGATAAAATAGACGCATTGTCGGGTGGCTTTCCAATTGACGGTTAATGTAATGTTGGGCGATATCACGCCCCTCTTTTTTCTCAACAATATCAGCCAAATGAAGTTCTGCAATTGCACCGCAATCTTCTTCTACACAGCGTCGAACAAAAGTTTCCCACTCTTCTGGTTGAGCAAGATTCTGATAACACTCCTGCAACATTGGCAGGGATTCGCTGACTAACTGTTTATCCTGTTCAAGAATGCGTTTAAGTACCTCAATCGCTTTGAGATATTCTTTTTGTGCCATATAAATACGACCGAGCATGATAGAAACACGGGCACAATTCTTATCTGCCTGAGCGGCTTTGTTCAAATACCCAATGGCATTACTGAAATCCTCTTCTCCCATACCTTGCAGAGCTAATTCACAATAAAAATGGGCAATCTCTTCCCGAAACTGCTGCTTACCCAATTTGACCAATTTTTCAGCGACATCAATAGCTTTGTTCCAGTCGCTGGTTGATTGATAAATAGTTAGCAAGGAGTTAAATGCATTTTCACGAAAATCCTTTTCATTGACTAACTGAACAAACATATTTTCTGCACGGTCATATAGCCCGGCCACTGTATAGTCTCTGCCAAGCTGCTGAATAGCAAGCAAGCGTTGTTCAAATGTCAGGGAGGCACTTTCCATAAGGGATTGGTGAATTCGGATGGCTCTTTCAACTTCACCACGAGAACGGAATAGATTTCCCAGCGTTAAATGTGCTTCAAACGCTGAACTATCTTCCTTTAGCATATCAAGAAATAGATCAACCGCCTTGTCTTGCTGATTGGAGAGTAAAAAATTAACACCATCAACATATTCACGCGACAAGCGATTTGCAGATTGCTGCTTATCTTGTTGAGCACTTCTGCGTCCCATATACCAACCATAAGCTGCAGCAATAGGAAGCAACAGAAACACCAGCTCTAACATAGAGAATTATTCCTTGTTAAAAACTACTGGAGAGGTAGTTTTAGCGGCTTGCTCTTTGGCTGATAGCTCAACTGGTTGTTCCAACTGAGTCTCCAGACGCTTAATTTTACGTTTGGCGCGTCTTAGTGACATACTGGTACGCAGATAAAATCCCCCACAAATTCCCCATCCAAGAGCAAAACCAATGGCAAACAATACCGCCAACAGCGTAGATATCGAATAATCGCCTTTGGCAATCAGATAATTAAATGTTACTACTTGATTATTATTCGTTCCCAGTGTGACTGAGATAACAAAAACAACCAGTGCCAGTAATAAGATCAGAAAATATTTCACATTGTTTCCTGTTATCGATTGTTGCTGATTAATATGCCAAATAACAGACATAATGGCTTGCTAAATTAGCATTTCTCGTCTACGCAAAGGAAGCACTTTATCGCACCAAACCAATATTTCTCCTTTTTTATGACAATATCCTACTTCACTCCTTCGCAATTCCGTCATTATATTGGCATGAGAACATCTAACCTTTCTCCCAAAATACGTTTATAGTTTAGCATGCTAAATTACTGTAATTAATTTCTCTCATGTGTTCTCTGCAACCATCTTTCTTTACGGACAAAAACATAATTTCTGTTATAATCCGAGCGCGTACATGCGCTGTAATCAGAGAAAATTTTGCGCAGTTTTAGCTGATTTCCAAACTGGTATTGTTCTGAGTATCACAATATTTATACCCTACGGAATTCAAGATGCAGCGTGACGGTAAAGGAACAGATCTCCGGGAGCATAGATAGCTATATAATAGATGGCTGTGTGACTAGGTGAACGAATATCGTCAACAAACTGTGGCTTGAAAAACGACGGGTATATAACGAGCTAAATCAACATATGAATACAAAAATGCAGCTAAAACGAGTAGCTGAAGCTAAGTTGCCCACTCCCTGGGGCGAATTTATGATGATTGGATTTGAAGAAATAGAAACAGGCCGTGACCATGTTGCTCTCGTGTATGGTGACATTTCAGGTGATGATCCCGTTTTATCCCGCATCCATTCAGAATGCCTGACAGGAGATGCTTTATTTAGCTTAAGATGCGACTGTGGTTTTCAGTTAGAGGCTGCTCTGTCACAAATCAGCAAGGAAGGTCGGGGTGTTCTGCTGTATCACCGTCAGGAAGGTCGTAATATTGGCCTGCTGAATAAAATTCGCGCCTATGCATTACAAGATCAAGGCGTTGATACTGTTGAAGCCAACCATCAGTTAGGTTTTGCCGCTGATGAGCGGGATTTCACTCTGTGTTCAGACATGTATAAGTTACTGGATGTTCGTGCTATTCGTCTTCTGACAAACAATCCGCAAAAAATTGAGATTATGTTAAGAGCAGGCATTAACATTGTCGAACGAGTGCCACTGGTTGTCGGGCGTAACCCCAATAACGCTTATTACTTGGATACAAAAGCTCGTTTAATGGGACATTTATTGTCCAAATCCAGTTAATGTCCTTTCTGAAAGAAATAAAAACGGTGAATAAAAACTGCGTCGGTGTGGGCGCAGTTTTTATTTCTGTAGATTTGAGCTCTGTGGCTTTTATTGCTATATCATTGGATATTGTTTTCGCTATTTAATGTTTTCTATTTCAACATATTACGGATCACATAATGCAATATGCCACCATTGTAGAAATATGCCAGTTCAGTGTTGGTATCAATACGACAACGGGTATTAATCCGTATTTCCTCCCCACTGGCATAAGTGATTTTTACCACAATAACCTGTCCGGGTTTGATGTCACTTAGTCCGGTGATATCAATACGCTCATCTCCCGTCAGCTTAAGTGTTTTGCGACTGACACCCTGCGGAAATTCTAATGGTAATACCCCCATACCAATCAGGTTAGAACGGTGAATGCGTTCAAACGATTCCGCAATGACTACCCTTACTCCCAATAGCCGGGTTCCTTTTGCCGCCCAGTCACGGCTGGAGCCAGAGCCATACTCTTTACCAGCAATAACAGCCAGCGCTTTCTTTTCTTCCTGATAACGCATGGCTGCATCATAAATGGCCATCTGAGTTTGTGATGGAATATGGCGTGTATATCCACCTTCAATACCGGGCACCATTTCATTGCGGATGCGAATATTAGCAAAAGTTCCACGCATCATAACTTCATGATTTCCACGCCTTGAGCCGTAAGAGTTGAAATCTTTCGGAGCCACACCATGTTCCTGTAAATATCTTCCGGCCGGACTATCAGCTTTGATATTTCCTGCCGGAGAAATATGATCCGTGGTTACCGAATCCTCCAAAATTGCCAGAATATTAGCCTGATGGATATCAGTCATCGGCTCAGGTTCCGGTGTCATATTATTGAAGAAAGGCGGAAGACGAATATAAGTTGAATCTTGCTGCCAGGAATAAGTGGCTGAACTTTCAACCTCTAATGCCTGCCAATCTTCATCACCGTCAAAAACAGCATTATATTCTTTATGGAACAGCTCTGTTCTGACTTTTTCGACTGCCTCAGCCACTTCTCTGCTATTCGGCCAAATATCTTTCAGATAAACATCATGGCCCTGTCGGTCTTGCCCTATTGGTTCTCTGGTCAGATCCTTCTTCATGCTGCCAGAAAGGGCATAAGCAACGACAAGTGGTGGAGAAGCCAACCAGTTGGTTTTGACCAAAGGATGAATGCGCCCTTCAAAGTTCCGGTTACCGGAAAGTACCGCACCAACGGTCAGATCAGCCTGTTTAATCGCCGCCTCAATTGGATCTGGCAATGGCCCAGAGTTACCAATACAGGTGGTACAGCCATATCCCACGAGATTAAAACCTAGCTTTTCAAGATAAGGCATAAACCCTGCCAGTTTCAGGTATTCTGTTACGACTTTTGATCCCGGCGCCAATGAAGTTTTAACCCACGGTTGCCGTTGTAAACCTTTTTCAACTGCTTTCTTGGCAAGTAAACCTGCGGTCATCAAGACACTGGGATTCGAGGTGTTTGTACAAGACGTGATGGCCGCAATAACAACAGCACCTTCTTGTAATGAAAAAGTATGGTTATCAAAAGTCACAGGTACAGTTGCCTGATCCCCTTGTTTTTTCTGTATATCCAGATCCATAGCGGATTGGAAAGCCTTTGGAACATCGCTCAATGCAACCCTATCCTGAGGTCGTTTTGGCCCGGCCAGGCTTGCTTCCACCGTAGACATATCTAACTCCAGACTACTGGTGAAGACAGGTTCATCACCTGCATTGCGCCATAACCCCTGCTGTTTGCAATAGGTTTCAACCAATGCAATTTCATCTTCACTGCGCCCGGTTAATCGCATGTAATCTAACGTAATTTCATCAACAGGGAAGAAACCACAAGTCGCCCCATATTCCGGCGACATATTGGCGATAGTTGCTCTATCAGCCAATGGTAAATCAGCCAGACCATCGCCATAGAATTCTACAAACTTACCGACCACACCATGCTTACGTAGCATTTGTGTTACAGTCAGAACCAGATCCGTCGCAGTGATCCCTTCACCTAACTTACCTGTCAATCTGAAACCAACCACGTCAGGTATCAACATGGAAATAGGTTGCCCTAACATCGCAGCTTCGGCTTCAATTCCGCCAACACCCCAACCGAGCACACCAAGCCCGTTAATCATCGTAGTATGAGAATCTGTGCCAACCAATGTATCGGGATAGACAAAATCTTTTCCGTTATGATTTTCATACCAAACTGCCTTACCCAAATACTCAAGATTAACCTGATGACAGATCCCCGTTCCGGGCGGCACAACACGGAAACGATTGAACGCTTTCTGCCCCCAACGCAAAAATAAATAGCGTTCATAGTTACGTTCCATTTCAATCTTAACATTCTCTGTAAATGCCTGTTCAGTGCCAAATTTATCCACCATAACGGAATGGTCAATCACCAGATCAACGGGAGATAAAGGATTCACTTGTTCAACATTTCCACCAAGCCGTAAAACAGCTTCTCTCATAGCTGCAAGATCGACTACAGCAGGTACTCCGGTAAAATCCTGCATCAATACACGAGCCGGACGATAGGCAATCTCCCGCTCTGCATGGCCGCTTCGTTGCCATGCCACCAGTGCTTTTAGATCATCTTCAACAACAGAATCACCATCAATGTTACGCAGGAGGTTTTCGAGTAGGACTTTCAGCGATTTCGGAAGACGGGATATTTCACCTAATTGCTCGGATAACAAAGACAGACTGTAATAATGGTAGGTTTTACTGCTAAGGGATTTACTATTAATGGAAAGTGTTGAGGCACAGTCCGTTTTCAACTTAAACGACATAACTCCTCCATTCTTATATTTATGATCAGTTACACCATTAAACATAACATATTCGGGAATAATTGTTGTCCAGCTATCACAAATTTCACTAACACTCTGTAAATCCTCATTTATTGATAAATTTTAGTCATGACAGCCACAAAATGGATGTGTTTTATTGATGAGCGGAACCGATATTCAGTGCCCTGAATATTTTCTACAAATAATTACTACTTATTAATGATTAGAGGTAAATTATGAATAAAGAAACTATCACAAAACGTGAAGAATATTTAGATCAGATCAAACAGGCCGAGCAATTTTTCTTTTATGATATTGAAGACCATTTCACCTTGTCTGATCATCGATTCAGTGATACTGATGGCCTTATTCAGTTTGTCATTACTTCACAACTCATTGATAAATATGCTGTTATGAAGAAACTGGATGAAATAAAGAAAATCCAGATAGCACTTTCTTCTATTGCTACTGATTATATCATCAAATATTCCAACACTCGTGGACGGCAATACAGAACAGATGTGCAATTTTGGAGTGAAGTTATGGGCAAACTACCATTAGTGAGTATCCGAAATATTGAAGAACAGACATACCAACATGTTATGAAAGGCTTCTCTATTGCAACAAATTTACTACAACTCATTATGGATATTGTTGTGAATACACAATCCCCAAGTATGAAAAGCTTCTCTCAATTCCTGCAAAAACAAGGAGATGCGATCAGACTTGGATTGAAAAAAAATAGCGACCATTATTCCACTCTCACATTAGCAAGTGTTATTGAAGCTGTTGGGAATGAAGAGCAAGTGATGTATATTCCCAAAATGAAACTCTATAAACTGGATTTTGATAGAAATAATTCAGAGATCACATCAAATTGTGCTTCTAATGAAACTATTAATGTTGAATTTATCTATTCTTCCTGCGTATCATTATTTGATTATCAAGCATTAGAAGATCCTGAAATTAAAACAGCCTTTGAACGATTTATCCTTAAAAATAAACAGTCATCAATAGAAAGATCAGATAACTTTTTTAATGGAGAATTTTAAATTCAGCTTGAATACATAAACCACGCAATTACTGTACCAATTTTTCACAGCTATTCTTAAGCCGCTTGAACAAATCTATATCGGAGCCACAAGCATGTATACACCTGATAAAATGAAGATGAAAAATCAAGAAGATATCACTAAATTTATTTCTACTTATAGTTTTGGGTTATTAGTTTCTCCCTCTTTAACCGGAACACATCTTCCATTTGTATTTAATCCTCATGAAGGAGAAAATGGTGCTTTATACGGCCATATTGCTAAAGCTAACCCGCATTGGAAAGAGTTGGAAAATCAGAACGTTTTAGTTGTTTTTACTGGCCCACACGCTTATATATCTCCTACGTGGTATGAATCCATTCATGCCGTTCCAACCTGGAATTACACGGCAGTTCATTGTTACGGCGTCACAAAATTTTTAAACTATGAAGAAACCAAATTGGCTTTAGAAGAATTAGTCAACAAATATGAGCCTGGGTTGATGAAAAATACCGAATTAATGCCAGAAGAGTACCTTAGTAAACAACAACAGGCTATTATCGGATTCAAAATCATCATTAATGAAATACACGCTAAAGAGAAATTAGGACAGCATAAAAATCAAGGCGATCAAAAAGGTGTTTTTACTGCCTTGCAAGCAAGTAAAACAGAAGATAACAAAAAACTCGCTAATTATATGAAAGTACGTTGTATCGGCACAGGAGAGTCATAAACCACTTTTCGTATCATTTTGAATAAATTAAATTATTATTACCTATTAGAAAATATCTCTCCATAATAATATTTCAGAATGAGAAAAACATGTCAGATGACACTAAACAACAAGTATACATTAGCATAATTTGCTTGTTATTTGGTGATAATAGTTGGATAACTATTTATCATAGTAATTGTCTTTAATTTTTGTGGAGAGATATATGATTTATTTGGCCAAATATTTCGAGCAGTTACGTAAGAACCGACTTATTAAGGAATATACAAGAAGCTCCGATGGAATAACATCATTACGTATAATATATAATGATTTCAGTCAATTACGTATCCCCAAAGAACCACAAATATCAGATGACATGATACATAGCCTATTGGCAAGTATGGGGTTCACACAAGATATTCCTGGAAGGTATATCTTGTGGAGTGGTCATACCTACAATATAAATCTAAGTACATACATGTTTTCTATTGTACCTCATCTATCATATTGCTCTGATAAACATGAAGCATTAGAAAAATTTAAATCTTCATACAACATTTTTCTTTTCTCACAATCACAGCCCTCTTCCTCGTCCGCGAGAAAATAAAGACACTATTCACGAATCACGAACGACAAAAACCGAGGAAAATAACTCTTGCTATTTTCCTCGGTTCTTATTAGCTCTTTTTACTTTTTTATACAATTGGTAGTTCAATATCCTTAAACATTTCTTCAATTTCTTCATTAGACCGCAATGCAATAGCCCTATCCACAACATCACGGGTTAAATGTGGAGCAAAACGCCAGATAAAGTCATACATGTAACTACGTAGGAAGCTGCTGCGACGAAAACCAATTTTAGTTGTGCTATAGCTGAACTTATCACGCATATCAATTCGTACCAAGTCACTATCCTGAATGGGTTCTACTGCCATACTGGCAATAACCCCGACTCCCAATCCTAAACGAACATATGTCTTAATAACATCCGCATCTGTCGCAGTAAATACGATTTTAGGTTTAATGCCAGCACGGTCAAAAGCAACATCCAACTCGGAACGCCCCGTAAAACCAAAGGTATATGTCACAATTGGATACTCTGCCAGCTCCTCAATAGTTACATTTTGCCTTTCTGCCAATGGATGATCTTTGGTGACTACCACAGAACGATTCCAGTGATAACAAGGCAGCATGATAAGATCACTATAAAGGTGAAGCGCTTCCGTTGCTATTGCAAAATCACTATTGCCTTTACAGACTTCTTCTGCAATTTGGGTTGGAGAACCCTGATGCATATGAAGAGATACATTAGGATAACGTTTAATAAAACCTTTAATAATGGGAGGTAAAGCATACCTTGCTTGTGTATGTGTGGTGGCAATATACAGAGAACCACGATCCGGATAGGTATGCTCACTGGCGACGGAGCGAATCGAGTCAATTTTTGACAGGACTTCACGGGAAATACGGACAATCTCTTCACCAGCGGGCGTAACGTGTGTCAAATGTTTTCCACTACGCGCAAATATTTGGATACCCAGCTCATCTTCAAGCATCCTTACCTGTTTGCTGATCCCTGGTTGAGAGGTATACAATCCTTCCGCCGTAGAAGATACATTCAGGTTGTGGTTAACCACTTCTACAATGTAACGTAATTGCTGTAATTTCATATCAGCACTGTCCCTAAGTAGTCATTATGTACGAATGTTTTTGTAGTTTAAATCAGCTCTATATTGCTAATAGTTATTCACTTATAACCATATAGAATATATTCTTATAGGCATATAACTACTATAACACTTGCTGTATATATATATAACAAATAATTAGGGTCAATAACGATTATTGAGCACATGTTGCTGAAATATTATGCTTTTATTCTAGATAAAAACAAAAAAAGCCAGTCCCAAAAACTGGCTTTTCAGAAATAAAAATTATGCTTTAAGTAAAAAAAGAAATATCTATCTGATTATATTTCAATGGACTGACTGAAAATCCAATAGCATAATCATTATTTTTCTTTAATTACCCAAGCACCATCAACAAAAAATGCTGTCCATCCGGTCACTTTACCATTCTTCTCTGAAGAAACATATTGTTGTTTCGTCTTACGGCTAAAACGTACAACAGTCTTATTGCCTTCAGGATCTGTCACAGGCGCTTCCGCCAGATAACGCAGTTTCTCCGGCAGACGCTCTTTAAATCGCACAAGCTCTTCAACCAAAGGTGCACGTGTCTCACGTGATTTCGGGAATGTACTGGCAGCTAAAAACACACCAGCGGCACCGTCACGCAGGACAAAATAGGCATCAGATTTTTCACATGGCAATTCAGGTAAAGAAACGGGATCTTCTTTCGGTGGTGCAACTTCCCCGTTACGAAGGATCTTACGGGTATTTTTACACTCTTCGTTTGTACATCCCATATATTTACCGAAACGACCCATTTTCAGGTGCATTTCTGAGCCACATTTATCACATTCGACAATAGGCCCATCATAACCTTTGATACGGAATTCTCCGTTTTCTACTTCATAGCCATCACACGCAGGGTTATTACCACAAACATGTAATTTACGCTGAATATCAATTAGATAGCTATCCATCGCCGTGCCACATTTGCTACAGCGACGACGGGCACGTAGCGCATTAGTTTCCGCATCATCCCCTTCAAGAATGTTCAGTATTTCATTTTCCGGGATCAAGTTAATGGTTTGTTTGCAACGCTCTTTTGGTGGCAGTGCGTAACCTGAACAGCCAAGAAATACGCCTGTAGTGGCCGTGCGAATACCCATTGGACGGCTACAGGTCGGACACTCAATAGAGGTGATAACCATTGGATTCGGGCGCATTCCGCCCTCTTCTGGGTCTTTGTTGGCAACGTCTAATTGCAGACTGAAATTAATGAAAAACTCGTCCAGCACCCCTTTCCAATCCGCTTGATCATTCGCAACGTGGTCAAGCTGATCTTCCATTCTTGCTGTAAAATCATAGCTCATCAATTCGTTGAAATTCTCTTCCAAACGATCATTGACAATTTCACCCATTTTTTCCGCATAGAAGCGACGGTTTTCAACCCGCACATAACCACGATCCTGGATAGTGGAAATAATTGATGCATAAGTTGATGGGCGGCCAATACCACGTTTTTCTAACTCTTTGACCAGAGAAGCCTCACTGAAACGCGCGGGTGGTTTAGTGAAGTGTTGACTGGGCAGCAACTTTTGTAAATCAAGATCAGTGCCTGCTTCCACAACAGGCAAAGTACGATCATCGTCCCCTTTACGTAAAGCTGGCATGACTTTTGTCCAGCCGTCAAAACGCAAAGTGCGACCTTTAGCCCGCAATTCGAAATCACCGGCCTGAACGGTCAGTGTAGTCGAATCGTATTTCGCAGGTGTCATCTGACAGGCAATAAACTGACGCCAGATAAGCTGATACAATTTCTGGGCATCAGCTTCCATGTCTTTTAGTTCTTCAGCCATGACATCAACATTGGAAGGCCGGATAGCTTCATGAGCTTCTTGCGAATTCTCTTTGCTGCTATAGACATTAGCCTCTTTCGGCAGGTATTTGTCACCAAAGTTGTCACGAATGTAACCGCGAGCCATACCCAAAGCATCCTGACTTAGATTAGTTGAGTCAGTACGCATATAAGTAATATGACCTGCTTCATATAATTTTTGCGCCATCGTCATGGTTTTCTTAACACCAAAACCAAGTCTGGTGCTGGCAGCCTGCTGCAAGGTAGAAGTAATAAATGGCGCACTCGGCTTACTTGAGGTTGGGCGGTCTTCGCGAGCGATGACTTTATATCTGGCTTTTTCAAGCAGAGATACCGCAGCTTGTGCCTGCTCTGCATTAACTGGCTTGAATGGTTTCCCCTCTTTATGGGTAACTTCCATATGGAGCTCAACGTCTCCTTTAGCCATTAAATCCGCATATATCTGCCAGTATTCTTCAGGAACAAACACTTTAATTTCACGTTCCCGTTCAACAACAAGCCGGACCGCTACGGATTGAACCCGCCCGGCAGACAACCCTCTGGCAACTTTTTTCCATAGTAGCGGTGAAACCATGTAACCAACTACACGATCCATAAAACGACGTGCCTGTTGTGCGTTAACACGATCAAGGTTCAACTCACCCGGTTTATCGAAAGCCTGCGTGATCGCATTCTTTGTAATCTCATTAAATACAACGCGACTAAAACGCGAGTCATCCCCACCGATCACTTCCCGCAAGTGCCATGCAATAGCTTCTCCTTCGCGGTCAAGGTCCGTTGCAAGATAGATATGCGCTGCTTTTTCAGCCAGCGTTTTCAGCTCTGCCACCACTTTCTCTTTGCCGGGCAAAATTTGATAATTCGCTACCCAACCATGATAGGGATCGACGCCCATTCGGCTAATCAGTGCTGTTTTCTCATCTTTTTTGGTTTTCTTTTTATTCTTATCGGTAGATGAGTTCGAACTCTTTTGACTTGCCGAACCACTGGTCGGCAAATCACGGATATGGCCTACACTGGATTTCACAACGTAGTCATTCCCCAGATATTTATTGATTGTTTTGGCTTTTGCCGGGGACTCCACTATAACAAGAGCTTTACCCATAGTTACCTTTACCTAATTATCTTCTTTTCAGATGGCGAAAATTACGGAGTTATATTGCGTTGCGGTATATAAAATAGATCTCTTTTTATATTGCGATAGATTCGCAAGATATCAACTAATTTTTATCTTTGGCTTTAATTTTACCGCTAAACCCCTTGAAATATATGGGATATTTTATACACAAACGCATATCATACCATTGTATGGTTTCACCGTTGTAAACAAAATCTTCCATCTGCATGACGAAAAGCCCACACTCTACCTGATAAAAAACGATGCGCAACAACTTATTTTTTGAGAAGCACAATAGATGCAAACTGAAACAATCCTGGCTAAGTAAGTGTGGTACAAAAAAGCCTTGCACTGATTTTATGAAAAATAATGCGGATAATAGAAGCATAAGCCATCATATTATCCGCCATATCTGCTGGCGCTTACTGCGCGTTTTTACTGTTTTAGTTTTTTACTGTCAATTCACTGTCAAAGCAGCGGTTTTTGGCCTCTTTGCCACCAGCGCATAAACAATTTATCAACATTCTCCATCGCACTTCCCATAAAGCGCTCAACTACACGCTTACGACGAGAGTAATTGACACCAATAACTTCATAGTGTTCAATTTGTGCAATCAGAAAATCATCGCTGACACCGATTTCATCAATCAGGCTATACTCTTTTGCCTGTGTACCATACCAATATTCACCAGTTGCCACTTTTTCTACATCCAAAGCAGGACGATGTTGATGAATAAATGATTTAAATAACTTATGAGTTTCATTCAGATCTTCTTGAAACTTCTGCCGTCCTTGCTCTGTATTTTCGCCTAATAGAGTCAGAGTGCGCTTGTACTCTCCGGCAGTATGAAGTTCGATGTCAATATCATTTTTCTTGAGCAATCGATGGATATTTGGCAGTTGTGCCACTACGCCAATTGAGCCGATGATAGCAAAAGGTGCGGCAATAATGCGATCAGCCACACAAGCCATCATATAGCCACCACTTGCTGCGACCTTATCTACCGCGATCGTCAGACGTATACCTTTTTGTTTCAGGCGAGCTAACTGAGATGCGGCAAGCCCATAACCATGAACCGTTCCTCCAGGGCTTTCCAAACGCAGTAGAACTTCATCTTTGCTGTCAGCCACAGCCAGGATAGCACTAATCTCTTCACGCAGAGAATCCACCTCATGCGCATCCATACTACCCTTGAAATCAACAACATAAAAGCTAGGTTTCAGTGAGCCTTTCTGACCAGCTTTAGCCGCAGCCTTTTTCTGTTTAGCCTCATCTTTCTGCTGTTTTTTCAATTCCTTTTGCCAGATTTTTTGTTCTGCTTCACTCATTCGAGCCTGCTGCATCTGACGCTGCTTTTCCTTATATGACTCACCAAGATTGGTCAGCCGTAATTCTCCTTTTTGCATCGTCTTACGCACACTGACTCCAATACAAAATACTGCCAAAATGACGACTGCCAAGACTATAGTCACTACTTTGGCCAAGAACAGTCCGTATAGAGAAAAATACTCCACAGATCCACCTTTCTTCATTATTTATGATGAACAATACGCTTCATTTTAACTAAAAACCTGAGATAGCGCTCTAACAGTTTACTTTTCTCGATTTCATCAAATCTATTTTTCATCAAAACTATTTTTCATTAAAACTATTCCGTTCTATCAAAGTTATTCCATCAAAACCATTCATTAGCATCGCTCATAAAAGCACATACAGATAAAAGGCATACATTCTTTTGTCAATTTGACGAAAGCATTAAGTTTTGTTCTGATAATAAATTGTTTATGCACCTTCAGATTTAAAACAGTTTATGGAAAATAGTCAGATGTTAGATTACCAACCCAATAATGACCTGCTGCAACAAAAAATCATTTTAGTTACTGGTGCTGGTGATGGTATTGGTCGTGAAGCGGCATTAACTTATGCCCGCTACGGCGCACAGCTTATTTTGCTTGGGCGCACAACTGCAAAACTGGAAGCCGTTAAACAGCAGATCGAATATGAAGGCGGTTTACCTGCTGCCGTTTATACAATGGATCTTTTAACTGTGACTGCTGAAGAGTACCAGACTTTTGCCGATGAACTGGCACAACGTTATCCCCGTCTGGATGGCGTGCTGCATAACGCTGGTTTGTTGGGTGTTGTCGCTCCCATCACAGACCAACCCGTTCAACTTTGGCATGATGTTATGCAAGTGAATGTGAATGCCACTTTCATGCTGACTCAGGTTTTGATCCCATTGTTACTGAATTCCCCCAATAGTTCTTTGGTATTTACCAGTTCTAGTGTCGGGCGTGAAGGAAGAAGTGGCTGGGGCGCTTATTCTGTTTCCAAATTTGCTACAGAAGGTTTAATGCAGGTTCTGGCAGAGGAATATCAGGATACACCTCTGCGGGTCAACTGTATTAATCCAGGTGGAACGCGAACCGCTATGCGTGCCAGTGCATTTCCTGATGAAAATGTGGCGAAGTTAAAGACACCAGCCGATATTATGCCAACATATCTTTACCTGATGGGAGAGGACAGTTTGCATGATTCAGGCATTAGTTTTGATGCTCAACCGGGCCGTAAGGCAGGGCCAGCCAAATAATGACAAGAGATAACAGCCAGTACCAAAAGAGACAACGACGTCTGAAAGAGAAAGTTGATGCCCGCATTGAAGCAGCGCAACAAGAACGAGGTATTGTCATGATCTTCACCGGAAATGGCAAAGGGAAAACAACTGCTGCATTTGGCACTGTTACCCGCGCCATTGGTCATGGGCAACGTGCTGGCGTGATCCAATTCATCAAAGGAACATGGGAAAACGGAGAAAAGAATCTATTGACGCAGCACGGTGTTGAATTTCATGTTATGGGAACCGGGTTTACATGGGAAACACAAAATCGTGACGCTGACATCGCGGCTTGCCAGATTGTGTGGCAACATGCCCTGACGCTGTTATCTGATCCTTCAATCCAGCTTGTTGTGCTTGATGAACTGACGTATATGGTCAACTACGGTTATCTGGAACTTACCGATGTTCTCACAGCCCTTAAACAGCGCCCCGCCAATCAGTCTGTTATTATTACCGGGCGGGGTTGTCATCGTGAGCTGCGTGAATTTGCGGATACAGTGACAGAGATGCGACCGATCAAACATGCATTTGAGAGCGGTATTAAAGCGCAAAAAGGCATTGATTGGTAATGTATTGATTAGCAATACATTGATTAAAAAATAAACTAATGAAAGCCGCTATTTCAAAGATCAGTTACTCAATATTCAATAAACATTGTCCAGTAAATAATATCCAGTAAATAATGTTCAGAGAAAAAATGTTTACCCAATATAGCGTTAACTCAACTGCATTATTCAACTGAAATAGCGGCCTGAGAAAATTAACGGTCTTTAAGCGTCATTTTTCTTCCCGTATTTTGGCGAGAGCTGCTTGTTGGGCGTTTTCCGGCTGGGCGGGAAGTCACCTGCACATGCCGCCTTACCGCACGACGGATCTGATTGGCTTTGATACGACGCTGTTCACGCTCAACCGCAACTTTAGATACGGTTTCTTCATTTAGACCAACCAACTCACGTAAATAGTTAGTCTGCTCCAGTCCTAATTCAGTCCAACCGCCACGCGGTAAACCTTTCGGCAGGTTAATATCACCGTAACGGACACGGATCAGACGGCTGACCTGCACTCCAACTGCTTCCCACAAGCGTCTGACTTCACGGTTGCGTCCTTCTGTCAATGTGACGTTATACCATTGGTTAATACCTTCTCCACCTTTAAACGAGATGGTTTTGAATGAAGCCGGGCCATCTTCCAGTTGTACGCCTTGTTTCAACTGACGCAATTTAGCGTCGTCCACTTCGCCAAAAACGCGAACAGCATATTCACGTTCAACTTCACGGCTCGGATGCATCAGGCGGTTTGCCAGTTCACCATCTGTCGTAAACAACAACAGGCCACAGGTATTGATATCCAGACGTCCTACAGCAATCCAGCGAGCTCCCTGCATTTTCGGCAGGCGGCCAAACACCGTCGGACGCCCTTCAGGATCATGTCGGGTGCACAATTCACCTTCTGGTTTATAATAAGCCAAGACACGACAAACTGTTTTTTGCGGCTCTTTGATATTTAAGATCCGCCCGTCAAAGCGGATTTTGGTGGAAGGTTTAACTTCGATTCGATCACCCAACGTTGCGATCTTACCGTCAACACTAATGCGCCCCTGTTGAATATATCCTTCAATTTCACGGCGTGAACCATGACCAGCACGCGCAAGAATTTTTTGTAACTTTTCTGTTTTATCGCTCATTGAGCAACCTCTGCTGTCGCCTTCACAGGCGTCGTATGATAAAAAAATGGGAACTTCATCTTATAAAAAAGGTGTCACATCACCTTCGCCTTCACGAAGAACCACTGGTGAATCCCCGGTTAAATCCACTACCGTTGTCGGTTGCTGTCCAAGATAGCCACCGTGAATGATTAAATCAACTTGTTTACTCAAAGTATCTTTTATCTCTTCCGGATCAGACTCGGCAAAGTCATTGCCCGGTAAAATCAGGCTGCATGACATCAAAGGCTCACGCATTGCTTCCAATAACGCCAGAGCAATAGGATTGGACGGGACGCGCAAACCGATAGTTTTACGTTTCTCGTTCATTAAACGACGAGGGACTTCTTTTGTTGCTTGTAAAATAAAGGTGTAATTACCGGGAGTATTATTCTTGATTAACCGGAACGCCTGATTGTCCACATGGGCATACGTTGAGATCTCTGACAGATCACGACACATCAATGTAAAGTTGTGCCGTCCATCCAATTGGCGGATACGGCATATACGGGTCATGGCATCCTTATTTTCAAGGCAGCAACCAATGGCATAGCCTGAATCAGTAGGATAAATAATAACTCCACCCTTTTTCAGCACCTCTACACTTTGCTCAATAAGACGGGCTTGTGGATTATCAGGGTGGATATAAAAAAACTGGCTCATAATGATAACCTCTACTTCTATGCAGCTTTAAGTTCTAGCAGCTTTAAGTTCTATGCAGCCCCAAGCTGTGACCAGTCGTGCCATATCGGTACAACATCACCGGGTAACCACAAATTACGACCGAGTTCTATCCATGAACAAGGTTGGTGAAAATCCGATCCTAATGATACTTTCAGTCCATATTCTCTCGCCAGTTGACCAAGTTGTTGTCTTTCATTAGGTGCTTGCTGACATTGTGCAACTTCCATTGCATCACCGCCATGTTGTTGAAACCAGGCTATTAAGCGTTTTAACCATTTCATTGACAAACCATATCTGCCGGGATGAGCAATGACAGCCTGTCCTCCTGCCTGGTGAATAATTTCAATAGCCCGCTCGATTGAATGCCATTGAGGCGGAACATAACCGATTTTTCCCTTTGCCAGATATTTTTTGAAAACTCTTTGGATCGTCGGTTCAACTCCTGCCTCAATCAGATAACGGGCAAAATGCCCGCGAGTGACCTGCCCGCCATTGGCTAATCGGGATGCGCCATTCCAGGCATCGGGAATACCCGCTTTAGCTAACCGACGCCCGATTTCAATACCACGCTGTTTCCTTAAACCAACCTGATTAACCAGAAATTTTCTTAAGGAAACAGAGTTGATATCAATGCCTAAACCAACAATATGAATTTCCAGATTTTGCCATAACGTCGAAATTTCAACGCCGGATATTAACATCAATGACAAATTATTTTGCTGGATGTAGTTTAAGGCAGGTGAAATACCTTCCGTCGTATCATGATCAGTGATTGCCAATACATCAATACCCATGGAAATCGCTCTGTCCACGAGCTGTTCAGGTGATAAAACGCCATCTGAAGCAGTCGTATGGCTATGCAGATCATAGCGTTTTGTCATTTCACTGGCGGCTTCAGCCATTGTTTTTTTACCTGTTTTGTTGGGTGGGAAACAAGAGCACCATCTATCTAATGATTCCTACCAAGTGATATCAAGTACGAAGCGGGGATAATAACACAGAGGGTGGGATTAAGGAGGTGAATTTGCTGATTAAACTTGATTTTACCTATCCCTGTATGGAAGTAAAAAGTATCCCCCGGCATAGCCGTAATACCGCTCGATTTGCTTAAGCGAGCGGTATTACGCCTAGCTGGGGGTTTTCTATATACAAAAAATCGGGATGTCGTCTCATCCCGATTTAAATACATTAAACATCCTACCAAAATCTTCCTATCCAATTTTTCTCTTATTACCCTGCTTATTGTCTTCTCTTTTTCATATTATTTACTATCAGTGAAGATGAAAACGACATTGTTGCGGAAATAACAGCCCAATAAAAATAGTACAGTAATAAGTTTACTTCCCCTGCCTGTTTATCAGGCAGGGGATTAGCGCCTTTACCTCTTAAAAGATATATCTCTCATAAGCTATGACGCTGAATAATTTTCCAATATTCCAGCAATAGGCTCAGCCAGCCATTTACCACGCCAGCCCCTAATTAATTCAGGTTGCTGCTCCGTTGATTTCAATTTCCAGTGCCAACAGAGCAGTTGATTAATTTGCCGACGAGAAGCTAACAATTCAGCATTAAAAGAATGAGATTCACTCACCTGAGCAATCAATGACTTAATTTCTTTAAACGCTTTGCGATAACCCGGATAATCTACCAAATTCATCATTTGAGCCGGACATTTTTCTTCTGGAAGATCTCTGCTTTCTGCGACCATAGCCAGTAACCGACGCCCATGACAACGGATTTCTTGCCCGCTTAAACCTAAGGCATCCAGCTCTCCTAGTGAAGTCGGCATATAACGGGCGACCTGCCATAAATTTTCTTCACGAATAACAAAATTTACAGCCAAATCCCGTTCACGAGCCTGATTCAAACGCCATGCAGCCAATTTTTTTAAGCAAGCCAACTGTCTTGGACGCAATTGCCATGCGTTACTGATATCTTTGTAAGCATATTCTGGCATTAATACTTCTTTACGACGTTGGGCAATCAGAGCACTTTCATCTTTTGCCGCCCCCAAATATCCTAGCTGTTCTGTTTTCGCCATCAAAATATCAGCCAGCGGTAATAAGTAGTAAACATCTGCTGCCGCATATTCACACTGTTTTTTACTCAACGGACGAGCCAACCAATCAGTACGGGATTCACTTTTATCCAATTCCACATTCAGATATTCTGCAACCAGTGTTGCAAACCCACACGATAATGGATGACCAATAAACGCTGCCAATACCTGAGTATCAATAATAGGTGCAGGCATACATTGGAAACTATTCCAGAAAGCCTCTAAGTCTTCACTGCCAGCATGAATAAATTTTAATACATCCGGATCAGTCAATAATTCTCGCAAAGGTTGCCATTGAGAAATACCAAGGGGATCAATCAGAGAAAGTTGTTCACCATCAAACAGTTGTATTAAACCTAAGTGGGGATAATACGTCCTTGTGCGTACAAATTCTGTGTCCAGTGCAATTCTTGCATGTTGTTTTGCCCGATTACAGATGGACTGCAACTGAGCATCGGAGGTAATCAACTGATAATTCAAAACATCATTCTCTTAGCCATTCATAGTATATGCACAACAACGCCGGCAAGAACCGGCGTTGTTGATGTGACAGGCAATTTAAAATATTTACCTTTTAAAAATCACTCTTCAAGCTATTCACTTTGCGTTGCTTGCTTTTCTTAATTCTTCGTCGCGCAATTCTTTACGAAGGATCTTACCAACATTCGACTTCGGCAACTCATCGCGGAATTCGACAATTTTTGGTACTTTATATCCGGTCAGATAACGACGGCAATATGTCTTAAGTTCATCCTCAGTCAAACTGGGATCCTTACGCACTACGAATACCTTGACAGATTCACCTGAGTTTTCACTTGGAACACCTATTGCTGCCGACTCTAACACTTTAGGATGGGAAGAAACAATATCTTCCACTTCATTCGGATAGACATTAAAACCTGAAACCAGGATCATATCTTTTTTCCGATCAACAATATGTAAAAAACCTTTTTCATCAATATTGGCAATATCCCCTGTTGCCAGCCAGCCGTCTTTTAACACCTCATCTGTTGCATCAAGACGATTCCAGTAACCTTTCATCACCTGTGGCCCACGCACCCACATCTCCCCCGACTCTCCCTGAAAGACTTCATTCCCTTCATCATCCACCAGCTTAATTTCCGTCGAAGGAATAGGGAAACCAATACTGCCACTATAGTGAATCAAATTATAAGGATTACTTGCAACCACAGGTGCACATTCAGTCAGGCCATAACCTTCAAGCAGATGGCAACCTGTCAGCTTTTCCCATTTATCAGCGACGGCACTCTGCACAGCCATACCACCACCCACAGCCATACGTAATGCAGAAAAGTCTATTTTTTGGAATTCAGGATTATTGAGCCATGCATTAAATAGCGTGTTAACACCAGATAATGCTGTAAATTTATAGCGTGATAACTCTTTGATCGTTCCATTCACATCTCGTGGATTGGTAATCAGCAAGTTTTGTCCGCCTAGCTCAATAAATAACAGACAATTTATCGTAAGTGCAAAGATATGGTACAGCGGTAATGCCGTAACGACTAACTCCTGTCTGGGGCGTAATAAAGGGGCAAAATTCGCTTTTATCTGTTCAAGGTTCGCCAGCATATTGCGGTGGGTCAACATGGCACCTTTTGCCACGCCTGTTGTACCACCAGTATATTGCAGAAATGCCAAATCTTCGTTGGTTAAATCCGGCTTAACATACTGCATGCGATAACCCTTGTGGATGACGCTGCGAAATGAAATGGCATCCGGTAAATGATACTTCGGAACCAGCCGCTTAATATATTTTACGACGAAATCTACAAGAGTCCCTTTTGGACGAGATAATTGGTCTCCCATGCGTGTCAAAATGACATGCTTAACCGGAGTATTGAAAACTATCTTTTCTAAGGTATGTGCAAAATTAGAGACAAGAACTATAGCGGATGTACCACTATCAGTGAGCTGATGTTCCAATTCACGCGGGGTATATAGAGGGTTAACATTAACAACCACCATTCCGGCACGTAAGACACCAAAAAGAGCGATGGGATATTGAAGCAAGTTTGGCATCATTAAGGCCACACGATCCCCTTTTTTCAATCCCAATCCATTCTGCAAGTAAGCAGCAAACGCGCGGCTACGTTCTTCCAGTTTACGAAAAGTGACTACTTCGCCCATATTAATAAATGCGACCTGATCGGCATAGCGTGCCACGGCATTTTCAAACATTTCAACCAATGATGAATAACGATCGGGATCGATTTCTGCCGGAACATCTGCCGGATAATGTTTTAGCCAGACTTTTTCCAAGTTGAATACTCCTGAAATCTAATTGCTGTGCAACCATTGACCATGAAACAAAAACCAGACTTGTATATTTAACAAATTATTAACTCAGCTTACCAGTTTGAAAAGGAACATTGTTCAGGTTGGCGATGCACATCACTAATTTAATACTTCTTTGTCGCTGCTAAAAAATAAGGCAGCCCATGCCGCCATATATTTTTATTATTTATCAATGAGTTACTAATAAAATTAATATTTAGATGTCTAACCCTTTAATTATACACTGATTTAGCCATTTTTGACTAAAACTCATTTCATTATTCCAAATAGTTATAATAAAAATAATCCAATGAATGATAACTATTAAGGGGTATTTACATACTACGAAGAATATTTGCACAATACGACAAATTGATATCATGTTTTCATGATCAAAAATGATTACACCGAGTTACAAAGAAGAGCATTATCTAATCAATTAAAATATGACAACTTTTATTACAAGAGACAGGTGTTATGAGCCATGTAACTTAATTCAATTGGTGAATTATATTAATTATTGGTAAATTATATTAATTTGGAGATTATTCAATACGCAAAAATCACACCAGATTTTATTTCAAATTATCGACTATTTTCATTAAACTTGCTTTATTAAAAATTTATTCAGTTTTATTTACCTTACATTGATAAGTTTCTGGTTATACTAGAAAAAATTATGATGTTCTTTGATTTATTTCATATTACATCATTCCTTCAGCTAATTGATATTTTCATGATTTTTACCATATTATTATTTACAATATATCTTTCCTTAGTATTCGCTCTCCAGCGAGAATAAGTTACTCTTTAAGTATATTACAAAAATGGTCTCATGCCACTTTCAGGCACGAGACCATTTTTTCTTCAATGACTCAATTTAAGATATTATTCAGTCAAAATCTTTCATATGAGATGGCAAAATTGGAGTATTTCCACCCCAACCCATAAAATAGGGGTTACCATAATAACCCCAGATATTACCTGTGGAGGGAGCCAAAGAAATACGCTGAACCTCATTCCAAAGTTTAAACCCATTAACATTCATCAAAACATAGTCATACGGGCTATCCCCGACTTTTCCTTTTTCCAGCCCCGTAATCAATCCCACAACTGTAACATAATGATCCTGAAAATCACTCGGTTCTAAAAAAGAATTCACGTAAGCATAAAGCCGCCCAAGAGAAGGGTTATCAATACGTGGAGATGCATCACTTGCCAATGGCAGTGTAGAGATTTCCAATCGTGTGCGTCCCTTCTCATTTAAGACGCTCAATACTTTCCCACCAAATCGTCCTTCATGCCCTATGTATGAATCCGGCATTTTTTTGACATCAAGTAAGTTTTCTACAGGATTTTTAGTCGTTCCTTTTATTGAGTCAGGAACTGATACACAACCTGTAAGAATCACTGCTCCTATAAATGCAATTAATCGCAGTATTAATCGGTAGTGTGTTCCATTGAGCATAAACCCCTCCAATACAGACAATCAGCCTGTTTTATATCTTCATCTTATGGACATCAATATTTCATGGACATCATTTTTTACCACAAGTTGCATTAACTTTTGTAACTTTCACAATATCGTCTTTCTCAAATTACTTAAAAATGTATTATTTGAAAAAGTTAACGACCTGGTAATTTTTTCCACGTTACCTCATTACGCAAATAAACAGGTTCTGCCAACTCAACGGCTATCGTTTCCTCCGCCTCCCACATCTGAACCGCCAACGGCAGCATATCTTCTGCATGAGGTAAGGTTATGCCACTTGATACCAGGGTTAAGTGACTATCCAATAATTGTGGATGAGCCTCCCAGCCCGTTCCTGCTATTGCCCACTCTCCTGTTAAAGAGTTCATAATGAACTGCACCTGCTCAGGCTTCAAAATTGCCTCTGTTTCATTCCCCAACCATTCGCCTTGTTCATTACGGGTATATTGTGCCCAGTAAACTTCTCCCATACGAGCGTCAATAGCAACCAAAACATTTGTTGCATTTTTCAGACGAAATGCCCCCTGAGCCATCGTTTTCAGAGAAGAAATACCGATCATTGGTAAGTCAGCTCCTAATGCCAGGCCCTGAGCAATCCCGACACCAATGCGTACACCAGTAAAACTCCCCGGCCCCTGACCAAATGCCAGAGCATCCAGTTGTTGTAATTTTATATCGTTCTTGGACAATATTGCCTCTACCATAGGCAGAATACGTTGAGTGTGTTCCCGTGGAGAAATTTCAAACTGTGCCTCAATGCGGCCATCATTCCAAAGTGCAACAGAACAAGCTTCAGTTGCTGTATCAATAGCTAAAATCCGTATGGACATGCCTTAACTCCGGCAAGAATAGAATTCGAGATAAGGGGTTATACTATCACACCCCCAAAGATTTTACTCTGACTCTGATTGGCGGGACTTAAGAAATGCCACGGCTTTCGACAAATCTCGTGTACGGGGAGATAAAGGCAGACTGTTGAGAAAAACTTCACCATACGGGCGCATTACCAATCGGTTATCGCAAATGATCACCACACCATAATCATCAATATCACGGATCAAACGACCAACACCCTGCTTCAGGCTGAGTACTGCATCAGGGATCTGAATTTCATTAAAAGCATCACCGCCCTTAAGTTGACAATCTTCAATCCGCGCTTTAAGGAGTGGATCATCCGGTGCTGTAAAGGGTAATTTATCGATAATGACACAAGATAAAGCATCACCCCGCACATCTACCCCCTCCCAGAAACTGCCGGTTGCCACGAGCAAAGCATTACCCGCAGCAAGAAACTGAGATAATAATTGCCCCTTACTGGTTTCACCTTGTACTAATACTGGTAAGGTCATGTTTGCCCGAAATTCTTCTGCCAGGCAACGCATCATTTGGTGGGAAGTGCACAGGAAAAAACAACGTCCTTTATTGCTTTCGATTAACGGCTTTAACATACGAGCCAACAATTTTGCTCCGCCATGCTGATTAGGTGGTGGCAAATAGCGAGGAACGCATAATAACATTTGGCGTTGATAATCAAACGGACTGGGCAGGAGTAATGTCTGAGCCTGTTCTAGTCCCAAACGTGAGATAAAGTGTTCAAGCTGCTCATTAACTGATAACGTTGCCGATGTGAAAACCCAACAACCAGATTGTTCACGGATCATTTCATTGAATTTGTCGGATACAGACAAAGGCGTTAATGCTAATAAAAAATGCCGGCCATAGCTTTCAAACCAATAACTATAATTGGGTTCATCAACATTAACCAGCCTTTTGAAACGATTACGGTAGATTGTTGCCCGTTCAAAGGCGGCATCCAGCATCGTTGAACGTCCCAAAGAGAGTTTCATTACGTCATAACAGAGCTCCAGTGCATCATCCAATCGCACCAATGCACGCTTTATATTCTGTTGTTGCAACGCTTCACGGAAATTACCCCGATAACTATTTTCTCCAAGTGATAAACGAAAATCCTGCGTACTTTGACTTAGGCGATCCGCACTTTTTTGTAATTGGGCCTGATCCCTGACTTCAGTACGGTAAGCTATAATGATATCCCGTGATAAGTCCAGCAATTGGCGACTACTCAGTTGCTGACCAAAGTATTGACTGGCAATATCAGGGACTTGATGAGCTTCATCAAAAATCATCACTTCTGCCCGTGGAATTAACTCACCAAACCCGGTATCTTTGACGACCACATCCGCCATAAACAGATGGTGGTTGACGATAACAATATCTGCCTCCATCGCTCTGCGGCGGGCTTTCAGAACGAAACACGCCTGATAACTCGGACAATCCCGGCCAAGACAATTGTCGTTAGTACTTGTTACCAACGCCCAGACAGCGCTGTCTTCGGCAATCTGATGACAACTGCTGGTATCTCCATCTTCAGTTTGAGATGACCAGCTTTTCAGCTTAATCACTTCTGATAGCATTTCAGGCTCAAGCTGAGATCCACCAATTGACTGTTGTTCAAGACGCTCAAGACATAAGTAATTCGAACGTCCTTTTAATAACGCCGAACGACCAGAAAATTTCAACGCATCAACGATAGTGGGTAAATCACGATTATAGAGCTGATCCTGTAATGCCTTGGAGCCTGTGGAAATAATCACTTTCTTGCCCGAACGCAATGCAGGCACCAGATAAGCAAAAGTTTTTCCCGTTCCAGTACCCGCTTCTACCACTAATTGCTGTTGCTTTTGAATTGCTGCTGTAATGGCAGAAGACATTTTCCGCTGGGCATCACGGGGTTTGAAGCCTTGTATGGCTTTAGCAAGTACGCCATTTTTCGCAAAATCGTCTGACACAAATCGTCTCTTTCAATAAAATAAGGCAGAATTATGCCAAGACTGAATAGCAATAACCAGCCAATTCAGCATTAAAACTGTATAAATTAACAGGAGATTTAATGACTATCGAACGCATAGATCCGGATACCCGCTGGTCAGAAGCTGTTATCCACAATGACACCATTTATTATACCAGTGTGCCAGAAAATCTGGATGGAGATATTATTGAGCAAACTGCCGACACACTCGCTGCAATTGATATGATGTTGCAGCGGCTGGGTTCTGATAAGAGTAAAATCATTGATGCGACGATTTTTCTGGCAGATAAAGCCGATTTTAATGGCATGAATGCAGCCTGGGATGCCTGGGTTGTTGCAGGAAGTGCCCCTGTACGCTGTACTGTTCAGGCTGAACTAATGAATCCAAAATACAAAGTGGAAATCAAAATCATCGCAGCCCTTTAAGCCGCCATATTTGATTCATGGCATTGAAAAAGATCTGCTTATTCAATGCCATTTTGTAGATTTGATGGATTGAATTTATGCCATTTTGATCATAATCATACCGATCAACAGTAATACAATTCCTCCCCAACCTTTAAAATTCAGACGTTGATTAAACATGATCCAGCCTGCTGCAACTGTGGCAATAATTCCGAATGCTCCCCAAAGTGCATACGCGATGGAAAGTTCAATACCTTTTACTGCTTGTGCCAATGCACTAAATGCGCCTAAAACTGCCACCAGCGATAAAACCCCAATCCAGAAGCGTTGAAAGCCATTGGAAAGTTTCAATAAAATATTTGCCACAATTTCCAGAAAAACAGCCAAGATTAAGAAAGCAGCATGCCACCATTCAAAATGTGCCGACATATTATGCCTCCTTTTCTTTCATTTGTGGTTTTGGTGCCTTTTTAGCCCCGGCTTTAATCAGTGCTATTCCGACTATCAATAGCGATAATCCTCCCACTTTCATGGGGGAGAGTGATTCGTCGAACCACATTACACTAAAGGCCGTAATGAAAAGAATACCGATCCCTTCCCATAAGGCATAAGCCACACCTAAAGCGACCTTTTTAACCGCAATTGCCAATAGAATATAAGACGTTGTGATCATGGTGTACATCACGATCATACCGGTAAAACCACCCGAAACACTGGCTTGCTTCATGGACAACGTACCAATGACTTCTGTCACAATCGCCAATGCAAGAAATATCCAATAAATCATTTTTTCTCCTGAACATACCTTATATAAGTATGCCAAGACATCAAACCATTAATGCCAATAAAATCATCTAAGAACGCGATATCAAACAGCGCTTGATAGTTTGATGTCTTGGCAAGAAATTAATTGACTAATAGTTAACTGATATATAGTCAGAAATTAGAATTTTCCGGAGGAAACCGGATAGCAGGAGAAACACCCTAAAGTGCGCCGCACCAATAGTGTTCACTGGATAAGATTGCAGAGAGAAATAAGACGTGAGTATTACTTTGGATTTTAGTGCTACGTTGAATTTTGACGCTTTTGGCGTTATTCATGATATTTTATTCTTTCATCACACGATAATCACTGTGTGATATACTACGAACCCTCATAATGTTGGTGTAATTAGTTGTCCTATATATCTAACATATTCAAACAATAAACGCAATTGGCAGGCAAGTTTTTTTAAGCTAACAGCTAACCCGTTTCAGTTGGCTGAAACAGTTTGCGAGGCAAGATATGATCTATAGCACAAAACTCTAATACAGGAGACTTTCTTGGACGATAATGCCCACTCCGATTATTCCACTTGGTTAATACACCCTCAGTGAAAAAAATCTCTTCAGCTAATAATCAAGCAATTAATAACATTATATTATTATTTTAAAATAATTAGTTTCGAGAGATTGAAGAAGAGTAGACCAAGATAGGATCTGACCGTGAATACGGTCAGATAATATAGATAGTAAAAACACAATGTATTATTCAAATTCGTTCCATGAACGCCCATCGCGCGTGATCATGGCAATTGAAGCAACTGGTCCCCAGGTTCCTGCTTGATAAGGTTTTGGTGGTTCATTATCCGCTGCCCAAGCATCCATGATGGAATCAACCCATTTCCAGGCTTCTTCCACTTCATCCCTACGGACGAATAGCGCCTGAATACCGCGCATTGCTTCCAATAGCAAGCGTTCATAAGCATCGGCAAGATGGGTTTGATTGAATGTTTCAGAGAAACTCAAATCAAGTTTTGTTGTCTGCAAACGATGTTTGTGCTCCAGCCCAGGCGCTTTATTCAGTACTTCAATATCAATACCTTCATCTGGCTGCAAACGGATCGTTAGTTTATTCTGCGGTAATTGTTGGTAGGATTCAGCAAACAGATTCAATGGCGGCTCTTTGAAATAAACCACAACTTCAGAGCATTTTGCCGGTAAACGCTTACCTGTTCTCAGATAGAAAGGAACCCCTGACCAACGCCAGTCATCAATATCAACACGAACTGAGACAAATGTTTCTGTTTTACTGGCCTTATTGGCGCCCTCTTCTTCCAAATAACCCGGCACTTTCTTGCCATGCACGAAACCAGCGGTATATTGCCCGCGAACGGTTTTTTCCCGCACGTTGGTTTGATCAATCCGGCGTAATGAACGCAGTACCTTAACTTTTTCATCACGAATACGATCTGCGGACAAATCAGACGGAGGTGACATAGCAATCATAGTTAAGATTTGCAGCAAATGATTCTGGATCATGTCGCGCATCTGACCGGCCTGATCAAAATAACCCCAGCGTCCTTCGATACCTACCTCTTCGGCAACGGTGATTTGCACATGGTCTATCGTGCGATGATCCCAATTATTAACAAACAGAGAATTGGCAAAACGTAACGCCAGCAAGTTCAATACCGTTTCTTTACCCAAGTAGTGGTCAATCCGGTAGATCTGATTTTCATTAAAATACTTTGCTACTTCATCATTAATGGCACAGGAAGAGGCGAGATCTGTACCCAGTGGTTTTTCCATCACAACACGATTGGGTTCTTGATTCAATCCCGCAACCCCCAATCCATGACATACTGCACCAAATGTACTGGGCGGCATAGCAAAGTAATGAATAGCTGGCAATTTATCCTGATTGAGAATTTTCGCCAGCCGGGTGAAATGTTCTGTTTCATTAACATCCAAATTGCAAAATTCCAGACGTGAACTGAGTTTCTTCCACAATTCCGCATCCATTTTTTCAGACATAAATGTTGTTAATGCTTCCTCAACTACCTTTATATAAGCTTTTTTATCCCAGTCAGCGCGACCGACCCCGATAATTCGGGTATCCGGATGGATATAACCCGCTTTTTCCAACTGGTAAAGGGAAGGCATCAATTTCCGGCGTGCTAAGTCTCCTTTCGCCCCAAAAATCACCAAATCACAAGCCTGAGCTGTAGACGTCACCGCCATGTTGCATCTCCTCAATTACGGGATATTGTAATTTTTTTACAAAACTCGCAGGTAATGTACTCTTTTGATTATATGCAGTAAACACCTCATTCTTCGATTATGCTGGCTTGCATAGATCTCATTTCCCTACTTTCTGTGCAAAAATTTTTATATTTCATATTGTATTATGAATGATATTTGTATCGGAAAGCGGCAATTAATTGAAAATTTACAACGCATAAGAAGTAATCTTACCAAGTTGAAAGTTAGATGTTTGTCATATTTTCATGAAAAATATCAAGTTATTCATTTTTCCCTCTGCCAGCTTTCAGTAACAAGTAGTATATTTTCACGAAAATTACATAGATTTCTCCTGTTAATGAAATCGTTAAAACCGAGGTTGAACTGCGTCTTATGAATACACTAGAACAGCTCCAAAATAGTCTTGATATTTTGAGTAAGTCTGAAAAAAAGGTTGCGCAGGTCATTCTTGATTCACCACATACTGCCATCCACTCAAGCATTGCCACTCTGGCAAAAATAGCGAATGTCAGTGAACCTACAGTTAATCGCTTTTGTCATCGCCTGAATACCAAAGGCTTTCCTGATTTCAAATTACATCTGGCACAAAGTCTGGCGAATGGCACGCCTTATGTAAATCGCAATGTAGAAGAAAGTGACAGCGTCACATCTTATACCAATAAAATTTTTGAATCGGTAATGGCTAATCTGGAAACAGTTAAAAGTAATCTAGATATCACAACCATTAACCGAGCCGTTGATTTACTGACACAGGCAAGGAAACTCTCTTTTTTTGGTTTAGGGGCATCTGCTGCCGTAGCACATGACGCCATGAACAAATTTTTTCGCTTTAACATCCCCGTCAGCTATTTTGATGATATCGTTATGCAGCGGATGAGCTGTATCAACAGTACTGAAGGTGACGTTGTTGTACTGATTTCCCATACAGGCCGTACTAAAAATTTGGTAGACCTTGCCAGACTGGCTCGTAATAATGACGCAACTGTCATCGCCATCACTTCAACAGGCTCACTGCTGGCACAAGAAGCCAGCCTCTCTATTCTGTTAGATGTTCCCGAAGATACTGATATTTATATGCCCATGGTTTCCCGAATTGCTCAACTTACCATCATTGATGTGCTGGCAACGGGTTTTACATTACGCCGGGGCTCAAAATTCCGAGATAATTTGAAGAAAGTCAAAGAAGCATTACGAGATTCGCGATTTGATAAGCATGACTAAGGCAGAAAAATAGACTGTGTTTTTGTTCACTATTTATCAACTCTCCAGCCTGATAGCATAATGGAAAGTTTATCCCCGTCAGTATCATTTATATTGTGGGGTTGATGATCAAAAAAGTTGCATGGTTATCTTACGGTAACCAAAAATCCATACTTCACAGGTCAACGGAGTTAATACATGTCCAGACGGCTCAGAAGAACTAAAATCGTTACTACACTTGGCCCTGCTACAGATCGTGACAACAACTTAGAGAAAGTGATCAATGCGGGAGCCAATGTTGTCCGCCTTAATTTTTCTCATGGCACAGCAGAAGATCATATCCAGCGCGCAAATAGAGTGCGGGAAATTGCAGCTCGTTTGGGTTGCCACGTAGCTATCCTTGGTGATCTCCAGGGTCCCAAAATACGTATTTCTACCTTTAAAGAAGGAAAAATATTTCTGAATGTCGGAGATAAGTTCCTGCTTGATGCTAATTTAAGCAAAGGCGAAGGCGATAAAGAAAAAGTCGGAATTGATTATAAAGGATTACCATCCGATGTGACGCCCGGTAATATCCTGTTACTGGATGATGGCCGGGTTCAGTTAAAAGTCCTGAATGTTCAGGGCATGAAAGTCTTTACAGAAGTTACTGTGGGTGGCCCTCTTTCCAATAACAAAGGCATCAATAAACAGGGTGGTGGTTTATCCGCCGAAGCACTGACAGAAAAAGACAAAGCAGATATCATCACTGCCGCGAAAATTGGGGTTGATTATCTTGCTGTTTCTTTCCCTCGTTCTGCTGAAGATCTGAATTATGCCCGACGTCTGGCACGTGATGCCGGTTGCGAAACACAAATTGTTGCCAAAGTTGAGCGCGCTGAAGCTGTCAGCAACGATGAAATTATTGACGAAATCATTCTGGCATCAGATGTTGTCATGGTAGCTCGTGGCGATTTAGGTGTTGAAATTGGTGATCCTGAATTGGTCGGTGTTCAGAAGAAGCTGATTCGTCGTGCCCGTCAACTGAATCGTGTCGTAATCACAGCGACCCAGATGATGGAATCTGATCACCAACCCGATGCCAACCCGCGCAGAAGTTATGGACGTCGCCAACGCTGTACTTGATGGTACTGATGCGGTGATGCTGTCTGCGGAAACTGCTTCAGGTCAATATCCGGCTGAGACTGTCGCAGCAATGGCTCAAGTCTGCCTGGGAGCAGAAAAAATGCCAGGTATCAATGTATCCAAACACCGTATAGATATCACATTCGACAGCATTGAAGAAGCTATTTCGATGTCTGCCATGTATGCAGCTAATCATCTAAAAGGCGTCAAAGCGATTATCGCCATGACCGAATCAGGCCGTACAGCACGCATGATGTCTCGTATCAGTTCCGGCTTACCTATTTTCTCCATGTCACGCCATGAATCCACCCTGAATCGCACTGCATTATACCGTGGTGTTACTCCGGTTTATTGTAGCGACCACATTGATGGTATCGCCGCAGCAAGTGAAGCTGTCAGCCGCCTGCGTGATAGAGGTTATTTAACTTCCGGAGATTTGGTGCTGGTTACTCAAGGGGATCAAATGGGTACTATTGGCAGTACCAATACCTGCCGGGTGCTTGAAGTAGAATAAAAAAGTGAATTAAATAGTTAAGAAAATTATTCTGCGCGCTTCTAAAAGTAGCGCGCAGAATGTATTAATTTTGTTCAGCTACCAGAATCGCCTGTGTATCTGGCTCCAACGCTTCGAACACATGTTCTTGATCTGCTGGATAGCAGATGTAATCACCTTCATTTAATTCTTCTGGTGCTGCTGTTGGCCCGACGAATGCCCGGCCTTTAGTAATGATAATATGCTCCACCGAACCCGGTGGATGTGGTTTAGAAATACGATCTGCTCCCGGTTGAGTCATCAACAGATAAATGTCACGACGTGCGCCCGGTGGACAAGTTGCCAGTAAAACTACCTGATAGTTTGCCTGCTCTGCTGTTATTTTAGTGCCCTCACCACGTCTAATCACCTGCGTTTTGTTACTTTGTGGCTCCAGCAAACGGGCAAAAGGAATATTCAACGCTACACACAATGCCCAGAGTGTTTCAAGACTGGGGTTCCCGTTACCCGCTTCCAATTGTGACAACGTAGATTTTGCAATATCTGCACGCCGGGCAACCTCTGCCAGAGAAAGGCCAATGCGTGCACGCTCTCGAGCTAAACTCTTCGCTATTATGCTGATTGGCTGTGTCATATTATGGCTCCAATGTTCATTAAAACGAACAAAATGTTCGTCTTGATTTGCATTTTCATTTTGTTCATTATAATGAAATTTAGTTCGATATGGGAAAAATAGATGTTTACTCACCATTTCTTCTCCTGTCTGAAAGGAGACATTAAAAAAGCGATATTTCTAGTTTGCTTGGCGGTAGGTGTGGTTGGTGTTTCTTACGGTTCACTGGCTACTGCTTATGGTTTTCCGTTATGGGTTCCTATTGCCTTATCTATATTAGTGTTGGCAGGAGCATCCGAATTTATGTTTATTGGTATTGTTGCCAGCGGTGGTAATCCACTCGCAGCGGCAGCAGCGGGTTTACTGGTGAATGCCCGCCATTTACCCTTTGGGGTGGCTGTGCGCGAATTAGTCGGAAATCGCATGGCAAAGTTCTTAGGCTGCCATATTATGAACGATGAAAGCGTGGTATTTGGAATGTCACAAGCAACTCCCGAACAACGTAAGGCCGCATATTGGCTATGTGGTATCGGTGTCGCCATATTCTGGCCACTCGGTACTCTAATTGGCAGTACGGTTGGCAAATTTATTCCTGCGCCAGAAACTATCGGCCTGGACGCTGTTTTTCCGACAATTTTGCTAGCAATGGTAATCCCTTCATTCAAAAATAAAACCTCGCTTATTCGCGCTTCTAGCGGCGCGGCAATTTCGCTCTCTGCCATACCTTTTGCACCAGTGGGCTTACCGATATTACTGTCACTACTGGGCTTACTGACGAGGAAAAAATAATGGCAAACTATACCCTGATTATTATTGGCATTGCGATTTTGTCGCTAGGCACTTATTTAATGCGCTTCGGTGGAGCAAAATTGGGGAACAGACTTGCATTATCTGAACGTTCTCAGGCCCTTCTTTCCGATGCTGCAACCACGTTGTTGTTCTCTGTAGCACTTGCTGCCACTTTCTACGAAGGTGAATATTTTGCTGGTATGGCACGCGTATTAGGTGTTGCTATTGCCGTATTTCTTGCCTGGAGAAAAGTACCACTGATTGTAGTGATTCTGGCAGCCGCGCTCATAACGGCACTACTACGCTATGCGGGAATAAACTAAAAAGTGCATGTACTTGAAGAAGATGTAAAAATTCAGGGGCAATATACTGCCCCTTTCAATGACCAGATCAGAGATCATTCCTTTTATAAGGCTCGATATCCCCTTCTTTCCGTGTCTTGAGTAGTTTCAATATCCAGGTATATTGTTCAGGGTTAGGCTTTACCAACTCTTCCAACTCCTGATTCATGCGACGGGCAATATAAGCATCATCCTGTTCTGCGATATCATCCATAGGTGGGCGAATATAAATATCCAACTGGTGAGTTTCACAATTATAAACCGGAAACAGAGGAACAATGGCAGCCTTACAAACTTTCATCAAACGACCGACAGCAGGCAACGTTGCTTTATAAGTCGCGAAAAAATCAACGAACTCACTGTGTTCTTCGCCATGATCTTGGTCAGGCAGATAATACCCCCAGAATCCTTGACGTACTGATGCAATAAAGGGCTTTATTCCCGCATCACGAGAATGAAGACGTCCTCCAAAATGGTAGCGAGCCTTGTTCCACAGATAATCTGCTACCGAATTGCTCTGATGATGAAACATTGCTGATACTGTCTGACCACGAGCGGCCAATAACATAGCAGGAATATCCACCGCCCAACCATGTGGAACCATAAAAATCACATTTTTACCCTGCTCTTTTAACGCGTGAATGATCTCCTCACCATGCCACTGAGTTCGCTTAAGCGTAGGCACTGCACCTCTCAAATAAAGTTCTGCCAGCATGACAAAAGATTGTGGTGCGGTAGCAAACATCTTATCGATTAATATTTCTCGCTGCCGTTCCGACAGTTCAGGAAAACAATACAGGAGATTAATTTTCGCTCTTCGCCGGGCATTTCTTGCCTTTCTTCCTGCCCAGATACCCATTCTGGCCAGAAAGGGATCACGCCATTTAACCGGGATATAAGCCAACCCCGCTAATATCCCTACACCAGCCCAAAGCCCCCAATAACGAGGATGCAAATAAGATAAATGAAACGTTGGGATGTAACCCAATTTACTATCTGTATCTTTCTCTTTATTCATGAGCTAACTCTGATGGTTCCAACATAGACTTCCAATACCCGCTTTCAATGTATTTTTTCCTAATATATTCGTTCTCAAGTATGTTCTTTTTCAGCAAAAATAACATAAAGCGGATGATACCAATCATCCGCTTTATGTGTTAGTAACCTGAACTTTTCAATTCAACGACAGTTTCGGTTTAACCTCTTTAACCATCGCAATATATTCCGCACGTTCTTTACCACTTAATCCGCCCGAACGAGGCAGTTTTGCAGTAAGTGGATTAACGGGTTGCTGATTATCCCAAAACTCAAAGTGTAAGTGAGGGCCTGTTGAACGACCCGTATTACCTGATAAACCGATACGTTCCCCACGCTTCACTTTCTGACCAGGTCTCACCAGCAGTTTTCTCATATGCATATATCGGGTTGTATATTGACGACCATGTCTAATAGCAACGAAATTACCTGCGGCACCATCAAACTTGGCAACGATAACTTCTCCGTCACCAACAGCCAGAACAGGCGTCCCTACAGGCATAGCAAAATCAACCCCTTTATGGGCTGTAACCCGTCCTGTAACAGGATTTAAGCGACGAGGATTAAAAGGAGAAGATACCCTGAATTGTTTTGTTGTTGGAAAACGTAAGAACCCCCGTTCCAAACCTGATGCGTTACTATCGTAAAAACGACCATCTTCTGCACGGAACGCGTAATAATCATTACCGCCACTTTGCAAACGAACACCCAATAATTGGCTCTGTTCACTTTTCCCATCAAGCATTTCACGGGACATCAATACAGAAAACCGATCACCTTTACGTAATCGGCGGAAATCTATCTGCCATTGTAATGCTTTGGTCACTTCTCTTACTTCACTACTGGTTAAACCCGCCGACAAAGCACTTCCCGTGAAACTGCCATCCACAGCACTGGTAATGACACTATTTATCCATTCTCCCTTCTGATATTCCTTTGTCTCTTTGAAAACATCACCCTCACGGGTATAAATACGCGTTTCACGACGCGATACTCCCCAGGTTAACGTTTTCAGACTGCCATTATCGTCAATAGTCCATGATAATGACTGACCAATATTTAAATCACGCAGCGCCTTATTTTGATTTGCTAACAAAGCAACATCAGACGAATCTATACCAAACTGGTTTAAAATAGAACTTAGAGTATCACCACTGGAAACAACATACTGGTGGGGAATATTTGCCGTTGTATCAGTGCCACTCTCCTCATCCCTAATTCCCTCATCCGAGAATTGTTCATTACCATCACCTATCGTGTCATCTGTCGCATCAGGGATACTATCATTAGGGATACTATCGGGAGTTGTGAGGATAATGTGCCCCGTTCTTTCCATTCTTTCTTCTTGTTCGTGATAAACAACCGGCCGCCACACAGCTACAGCCAAAGTAACCAAAGTCAAAGAACCAAGCATGATCTTGTGTGGCTTAGGCAGGTTGTTATATACCAGAACGATAGTTTTAACTATCTGCTGCACTAATAAAATTCCTTATTATACTAATTCAGGCAGCCAAGGTATTGCTCCGACAGTTGAGTTATAAATTTCATGTAACTGTCTTTATTCAATACGATGTCACTTCCCAATGGGTCAAGTGTTCCAATACGCACATTAGTACCTTTTGCTACGGCATGAATGACGGCTGGCCTGAATTGAGGTTCAGCAAAAATACACTTTGCTTTTTGCTCAACCAATTGTGTTCGTATGTAATGTAGTCTTTGCGCACCAGGTTGTATTTCAGGGTTCACAGTAAAAACACCCAATGGTGACAACTGATAGTGTGTTTCAAAGTAACCATAAGCGTCATGAAAAACGAAATATCCCTGTCCTAGCACGGGTTTCAGAATATGGGTAATATTCTTGTTAGTTTGTACAAGCTGTCCATTGAATTTACGTAGGTTTACTTCTAATTGTTGTTTCTGTTGAGGGTATAGCTCAACAAGCCGGGAATATATCGCCTGAGCGGCTTTCTGCGCAATTTCTGGTGATAGCCAAATATGCATATTATATTGGCCGTGGTGGTGATGTTCGTGATCGGTTTCATGTTCATGCTGATTCGATTCATTTGAATCATGTTCACCTTCGCTATTTTTCAGTAATAGAGGTTTGATAGTAGGTAAATTCGCCAATTCCAATTGTTTATTCTGTGCAATTTTTTCTATTGGCTTTGCTAAAAATGTCTCCATATCCGGGCCAATCCAGACAACCAAATCTGCCTGATTAAGTTTACGGATATCTGAAGGTCTTAAAGCGTAATCATGTGGAGAAGCGCCATCAGGTAAAAGCACCTGAGTATCTGTTACACCGTCCGCAATCGCGGCAGCAATAAAACCTAATGGTCGCATAGATGTGACGACATCTGCCTGAACAGAGTAATTAATACCCATTGTTAATACAGTAACCAATGCTACCTGACGAAAAAATGTATGCGCGTATTTTTGTGGTTTGTGTAACATAATATGAATATTCCATGCATTGAATCTAAAAATGTTATATTATAACATTCCAATGATTCTGCAAGACACTTTTAACATGTCTGTTATGTAACATGTCAACTATGATCACCCTAAAAAACATTACGGTTAAATTTGGTAGCCGCAAGGTATTAAACAATATCTCTTTCAACCTTACACAAGGTAAGATCCTAACGTTAATCGGCCCCAATGGAGCAGGTAAATCAACGTTAGTACGCATCGTTCTGGGTTTAATTCACCCAACTTCCGGCACTATTGAACACAACCATACGCTAAAGATAGGATATGTCCCACAAAAACTTAATCTTGATCCCACCTTACCTTTGACCGTTAAACGTTTCATTATGCTAAAACCGGGTGTTAAATCAGCAGATATCATCCCTGTTTTGCAACGAGTTAAAGCTACACATTTATTGCAATACCCCATGCAGAAGCTATCAGGTGGAGAAACCCAACGGGTTTTACTTGCCAGAGCATTACTCAATCATCCTCAACTTCTGGTTCTTGACGAACCGACACAAGGTGTGGATGTGAATGGTCAGCTAGCACTTTATGATTTAATCAATCAAATCAGAACAGAACTTAATTGCGCCGTCCTTATGGTATCTCATGACCTGCACTTAGTGATGGCGAAAACAGACGAGGTTTTATGCCTTAATCAACACATTTGCTGTTCAGGTACTCCTGAAGTGGTATCCATGCATCCAGAATTTATTGCGATGTTTGGTCGTCATGGTGCAGAACAACTGGCAGTTTATCGCCATCATCATAATCATCATCATGATCTAAGAGGAAAAATTATTTTGAAAAAGGGTGGAGAGCCACGTTAATGATTGAACTACTATTTCCGGGTTGGCTGGCCGGAATTTTATTGGCAGTTGCCGCAGGGCCTCTTGGATCTTTTGTCGTTTGGCGCAGAATGTCCTATTTTGGCGATACACTGGCACATGCATCATTGCTCGGTGTAGCATTCGGATTTTTATTAAGTATTAATCCATTTTATGCTGTTATTGCTGTTACGCTGATATTGGCCGTTATTTTAGTCTGGCTGGAAAAACGCCCACAACTCGCTGTTGATACCTTACTGGGGATTATGGCCCATAGCGCCTTGTCATTAGGCCTAGTCGTTGTCAGCTTTATGACCAGCATCCGGGTTGATCTGATGGCCTATTTATTCGGTGATTTACTCTCTGTGACTTATGAAGATCTCTGGATGATTTCAGCAGGTGTTGCAACTGTTGCAGGATTATTAGTATGGCAATGGCGTGCTTTACTGTCGATGACGGTCAGTCAGGATCTGGCTTTCGTGGATGGCATTAAAATTCAACGGCTGCGAGTACTGTTGATGTTGGTAACAGCTCTGACTATTGGGCTGGCAATGAAATTTGTCGGTGCACTGATTATCACCTCTCTGTTAATTATTCCCGCCGCTACCGCCCGCCGCTTCGCTCGTACACCTGAACAGATGGCAATTTTCGCCATTGGTATAGGAATGCTCTCTGTTACTGGCGGGCTAGCTTTATCTGCATTTTATAACACACCAGCAGGGCCTTCTGTTGTCCTTTGTGCTGCCGTGTTATTTGCATTGAGTTTAACGTGTAAAGCAAGAAGTTAATCATTCAAGTTAATAGAAAAATCTCGATTCTCTGATTAGATAAACACAAGGGTTATGATCTTAATGATGATGACCCTTTTTCTTTAAGACCAAATTTCAAGATAATAAAAAGTATCGACACGACAAGATATTAATATTAGAACGTAGGTATCTAAGCTGCCATCAGCCTTGGCATTCTTTACATTGTAATGATCATCTGTAAATAATTATTGAAATATAGAAAAGTAAAAAATCGGCATTTTATTAAAATGCCGGTTTGACAAAAAAACATTTCGTGCAAGTTTGTAGCATATTAATATACTATTGCCTTTATATAATGCCCTTCGAGTTTAATTTTTACGGTTTTTCCTCGAACAAAAGCATCGTGAACAACTTCAGCATGTCTTGCCTTTGATGCATCAACACTAACACATCCTATATCATTTGATTCTAATCCTACAAACCAATAAACATTTGTTCCCAAATGATCTAAAGAAATCAAATAATCCAATTTTCCTATATAATTCCCAGAAGTCATTATTTTTGTACAGTGGAAATTATCAGGCGAAACAACTCCTAGGTTTTCAGTTACTGCTTTCTCCGTAGCCATACTGGCCCCAGCAAGCAGAGATAAAAACAATCCTGCAAGAACATTCACTTTTTTATTTATCATAGCCCCCCCTTATTTATATAAGTCAATCTTTTCAGGCATCGACTAAATATTATCCACACGATATCTGAATGCGCCATATTAAAATAAGGATGACATTGATAAATTAGCTCATATAAAAGCCAGTCATAAAAACTAATTAGTAATCACCAAAGAAATGAAAATTATCATAATAAGGTTTTCTTTTATTTCAAAAACAAAAAATCTCGCAAATAGGTAATAATATCAATTTACTGATTGATGTATCATTCTCCTATTTAAGAGGATATTCAAATGGCAAATATTGACGTGGTTTATCCTTTCTGCCATGCAAGTAAAAAGCCCCGCGAATGCGGGGCTGTATTTAAAACACCTGTGTTATTTCACAACGTGAATAACTTTGGCATCAATCTCAATACTGTTCCAGTCTTTGTCCACTTCACCTTCGATATGAACTTTATCGGTCGGAGTGACCGTCTGACCTAGCCAGATTTTGTCATCAATGTCAACGTAAACAGAGCCACTGTTATCCCTGAATTCATAGAGTTCGTGGCCAACCTGTTTAACAATATTACCTTCCAGAACAACCCATGAGTCATCATGAAGGGACTTTGCTTTCGCAACGCTGGTCAGGCCGAAAGTCGGGCCTTTAAATCCTCCTTGAGAATAACCAGTGCTATCCGGGGAAACGAACCCCCCCTGCTGTGCTAAAGCATTAAAAGAAAAGATGCTGAAAATAATAACGCTCAGTGTTTTTTTCATGTGTTTCTCTTTGATTGTGTGTGCAAATAAAAAACCCCGCAATCAGCGAGGCTTAAGAAGTCAAAAAATCATCTGACATTACTGTTAACTTCGTCACAATAGCACGATTTTTGCATATACGTTAGTTATTTTTCAAGTAGTTTTTACTCGCTTTCTTTACTTAAACCAAAGTGTCGATAGGCATGATTGGTTGCAATACGGCCTCGTGGTGTGCGCTGAATGAATCCTTGCTGGATCAAGAAAGGCTCCAAAACATCCTCTATAGTTTCCCGCTCTTCACCAATTGCTGCCGCAAGGTTATCCAAGCCAACCGGCCCACCCATAAATTTATCAATAATGGCAACCAGTAGTTTACGGTCGAGGTAATCAAAGCCCGCTGAATCCACATTCAGCATATCAAGGGCCTTCGCAGCAATGTCACCGTTAACGGAACCATCACCTTTTACCTGAGCAAAATCACGCACCCGGCGCAGCAAGCGGTTTGTAATACGGGGCGTTCCACGGGAGCGCATCGCAATTTGTCTTGCTCCGTCATCTGAAATACTCAACCCTATATAACGGGCACTACGGGAAACGATGCTTTGTAAGTCATCCACATTATAAAATTCAAGGCGTTGTACAATACCAAACCGATCACGCAAGGGAGAAGTCAAAGATCCTGCACGGGTTGTTGCTCCGACTAAAGTAAACGGAGGTAGATCAATTTTGATTGAACGGGCGGCCGGACCTTCCCCAATCATGATATCCAGTTGATAATCTTCCATTGCCGGATAGAGAATTTCTTCTACAACCGGAGACAACCGATGGATTTCATCAATAAACAGAACATCATGAGGTTCAAGGTTTGTTAGCATGGCGGCGAGATCCCCTGCTTTTTCTAATACCGGCCCTGAAGTTGTGCGGAGATTTACCCCCATTTCGTTGGCAACAATATTTGCCAACGTAGTTTTACCTAATCCAGGCGGACCGAAAATCAGCAGATGATCCAGCGCGTCCCCCCGTTGCCGCGCAGCCTGAATAAAGATCTCCATCTGCTCACAAACATGAGGTTGACCAACATATTCAGACAGCAATTTGGGCCTGATAGCACGATCAATAGCTTCATCATCTTGCAGAATTTCTGCTGAGACCAGACGGTCAGCTTCAATCATCACTTAACTCCTGCAATTACAGAGCCGCACGAAGCGCTTCTCGGATGAGAGTTTCACAATCTGTACCCGGTTTAGCAACTTTGCTAACCATCCGGCTGGCTTCCTGCGGTTTATATCCCAATGAAACTAATGCTGCCGCTGCTTCCGCTTCAATATCAGCATCAGAATTAGCCACTTGAGTTGCCGCTGGCAAATTAATATCACTATTTTGGTTAAACAGATCGCCCTTAAGCCCTTTAAAGCGATCTTTCATTTCTACCACTAACCTTTCTGCTGTTTTTTTACCGACTCCCGGCAGCTTAACCAGAGAAGTAATGGCTTCCTGCTCAATAGCTGTCACGAATTGTTGGGCAGACATACCAGAAAGGATCGCTAGCGCCAGTTTCGGCCCGACGCCATTGACTTTAATCAGTTCGCGGAAAAGTGCACGCTCTTGCTTATCATTAAAACCATATAATAATTGAGCATCTTCACGCACAATAAATTGAGTAAATAAAATAGCTTCTTGGCCGATTTCAGGTAGTTCATAGAAACAGGTCATTGGCATATGGACTTCATAACCTACACCATTCGTTTCCAATAAAACCAATGGTGGCTGTTTTTCCAATACAATTCCTCTCAAACGCCCTATCACTACTTACCCCCTGAAAATAAAATAAATGATTCGACACAGCTTATAGCATAAAAGAAGCTGGACGTATATCCAGGCAAAGCTATTTCAGACGCCCGCGCGTCAAATTTAACCGTGGATCGCCTACACGGAGTAAATTTTGGCTCAAATGACAATGTGTAATTGCAATCGCTAAGGCATCTGCCGCATCAGCCTGTGGATTAGCCGATAGTTTCAGCATCGAACGTACCATATGCTGAACCTGGCTCTTATCTGCTGCACCAGTCCCAACAACCGTCTGTTTAACTTGACGCGCCGCATACTCAAATACAGGAATAGATTCATTAACCGCCGCCACAATCGCTACACCACGAGCCTGTCCCAGCTTCAAAGCGGAGTCTGCATTTTTTGCCATAAAAACTTGCTCTATTGCAAAAGCATCAGGTTGGAATTGGGTAATAATTTCGGTAATACCTGCATAGATCCGCTGCAAACGACTGGGAAGATCATCAACTTTTGTTCGAATGCAACCACTACCAAGATAAATAAGCTGTCGTCCCTGCTGGCGGATAACACCATACCCTGTCACTCTGGAACCAGGGTCAATACCAAGAATAACCGCCATATCTATTTATTCACCTGTAGTATGGAGTAAAAAAGTGGAATAAAAAAAGTGGAACAAAAAAGCATGGAATAAAACGTTAGAGAAAATGCCCTGACACGAGGTGCATTTTCTCTACGCTGTGAATCTTGATGTTGATTACAGCAGAGCTGCAACTTCATCAGAGATTTCACCATTATGGTAAACCTCTTGAACGTCGTCAGAATCTTCAAGCATATCAATCAGACGAAGCAATTTAGGCGCAGTTTCCGCATCCAGTTCTGCTTTGGTAGATGGGATCATAGAAACTTCAGCAGAATCCGCTTTGAAACCTGCTGCATCCAGCGCATCTTTAACATCACCAAAAGTCTCTGGTGTAGTGTAGACGTCGATCGCACCATCATCATAAGTTTCAACATCATCAGCACCTGCTTCCAAAGCCGCTTCCATTACAGCATCTTCATCCAGACCTGGTGCGTAAGAAATCACACCCTTTTTGGTGAACAGATAGGCAACAGAGCCATCAGTACCCAGGTTACCCCCCGTTTTGGTAAATGCGTGACGAACATCAGAAACTGTACGGTTGCGGTTATCGCTCAGGCACTCGACCATCACAGCAGTACCACCCGGTCCATAACCTTCATAAATGATAGTTTCCATATTATCTGACTCATCATTACCAACGCCACGGGCAATAGCGCGGTTTAACGTATCACGAGTCATGTTGTTGGACAGTGCCTTATCGATTGCAGCACGAAGACGTGGGTTAGAAGCAGGATCACCTCCGCCCAGACGTGCAGCGGTTACCAACTCGCGGATAATTTTAGTGAAAATTTTACCGCGTTTTGCATCCTGCGCAGCTTTACGATGTTTCGTATTGGCCCACTTACTATGACCTGCCATGAAAATATCTCCGATAAAACGTTTATTACCCTGCACATCCCAATCTGCTTGCTTTGTTCACTGCAAATTGAAATCCATCAGGCTTGATAGACTAAATAACAAATTCTTCAATTGCCTGCCGATTGCTCCATGACTTAGTCAACTTAGCCGCCTCTTTCGCTACCAGCCATTGATAAGTCAAGTGCTCCGTCAGCAAAATTTCACGCTCCTCAGGTAACGCCAGCAGAAACCAATGTTCTTTGTTTCGTATCACACCGGGAGCATATCGATAACGTAAATGTGAAAAAATCTCATAATAAAGACAGCGCTGACAATCTATCAGTTCAAAATCCGCCCTGGCAATATCAATACCAATCTCTTCCTGTACTTCACGCAATGCTGCCTGATAAGGCGTTTCGTCCTCTTCCAGGCTACCAGTAACAGATTGCCAGAAATCAGGATCGTCCCGCCTCTGTAACATTAGCACCCTTTTGCTGTCGGCAGCATAAATAACAACCAGTACAGATTCAGGGCGCTTATAATTCATTATTCGCTCTCTTTTTTAGTCACTGAAATGGCTAACTCTTCCAATGCCGCCGGATTGGCGTAGCTTGGTGCTTCAGTCATCAGACATGCTGCCGCTGTTGTTTTCGGGAATGCGATAACATCACGAATATTGTCAGTATCCGTCAACAACATAACGAGGCGATCCAGACCAAAAGCCAGCCCGGCATGAGGAGGAGTACCGTATTTCAGTGCATTCAGAAGGAAACCAAATTTTTCCTGCTGTTCTTCTTCGTTGATACCCAGAATACGGAATACCGCCTGCTGCATATCATTACGATGGATACGGACAGAGCCGCCACCCACTTCATAACCATTGATAACCATATCATAAGCATTGGCAATAGCAGATTCCGGTCTGTTTTCCAGATCTTCGGCTGACATATCACGTGGTGAAGTAAATGGATGGTGCATTGCAGCCAGCCCACCTTCCCCGTCGTCTTCAAACATGGGAAAGTCAACGACCCAAAGTGGTTTCCAGCTTGCCAGATCAGTCAGATTCAAATCACGGCCTAATTTCAGACGCAGTGCACCCATTGCATCAGTGACCATATTTTTCTGACCTGCACCGAAGAACAGGATATCGCCATCCCGCGCATTAGTGCGGGACAACAAACTCTCAACCACCTCTGTGGACAAAAACTTAGCAATCGGGCTTTGAACACCGTCCAGACCTGCTGCACGATTGTTGACTTTCATCCATGCCAACCCTTTCGCACCATAGATGCCAACAAACTTACCGTATTCGTCAATTTGCTTACGGCTCAGTTCAGCACCACCCGGTACACAAATTGTTACTACACGCCCTTTTGAATCATTTGCAGGTTCTGCGAAAACGGAAAATTCCACTCCTTTGACCAAATCAGCGACATCAACTAATTCCAGCGGGTTACGCAGATCCGGTTTATCAGAACCAAAGCGACGCATAGCTTCAGCAAACGTCATGATTGGGAACGTTCCTAAATCGACACCACGGACTTCCAGCCATAGCTCACGGATCATTCTTTCCATGATTTCACGAACCTGCTCAGAAGTCATAAATGAGGTTTCAACGTCAATCTGAGTAAATTCAGGCTGACGATCTGCACGCAGGTCTTCATCGCGGAAACATTTTACAATCTGATAATAACGGTCAAAACCGGACATCATCAGTAATTGTTTAAACAACTGTGGAGACTGAGGCAGTGCATAAAATTTGCCTTTATGAACACGGCTTGGTACTAGATAATCCCGCGCACCTTCCGGTGTTGCTTTAGTCAGCATTGGTGTTTCCACATCCAGAAAACCAGCATTATCCATAAAACGACGAACAAAACTGGTGATTTTTGCTCGGGTTTTTAAGCGTTGTGACATTTCAGGACGACGCAGATCAAGATAACGATATTTCAGGCGCTGTTCTTCACTGTTATTCTGATTGCTGTCCAGTGGCAATGGTTCTGAACGGTTGAAGATTTCAAGGCTTTCAGCGAAAACTTCAATTTCTCCTGTTGCCATATCCTTATTGATTTGGCTGTCAGGGCGGGCACGTACAGTCCCCGTAATTTGAATACAAAACTCATTACGCAGTTCAGAAGCCTGAGCAAATGCGTCTTTTTTATCCGGATCAAAGAATACCTGAACGATACCTTCGCGATCTCGCATATCAATAAAAATCAGGCCACCCAAATCACGACGACGGTTTACCCAACCACAAAGAGTCACTTTTTGGCCTTCATGGGCCCGGCTCAACTGCCCACAATAATTAGTACGCATACAATATCCTTTTACTCAGCTCGTTATGCATTCTGCTGCGGAAATTTTGGCATTGTTCTTTTAGGAAGAATTGTCAAAAAAGAGGTCATTATACTGGAAATTCTATCCAGAGATAAGGCTATAACACGGTTCCTGCCAAGACAATTTTTTCTATCGGATAAATCAGATAGAATTTATCATCAAGTATTATGATTTATAGCGACAGTTTTACTTTTGAGGTTTATCATCAGTTAGCCGTTTTTGGTTAGGCAACGGAGTTATAAATGATTAGCTCACTTTATATCGTATTGGGCGCATTACTGGTAATTAAACTGTCTTTTGATGTGATTAAGTTAAGAACACAGTATCGGGTTACATATGGTGATGGTGGTTTTTACGAATTACAGACAGCCATTCGTATTCATGGTAATGCTGTTGAATATATCCCTATTTCTCTACTTTTGTTATTAATAATGGAGATGAATGGCGCAGCAGTATGGATGCTGCATATCTGTGGCATACTATTACTTGCAGGCAGGTTATTACACTACTATGGCCTGCACCATCGTGAGCTCCGCTGGCGGCGAATGGGCATGGGGGCAACATTTATGTCAATGATAATAATGATCGTGGCTAATATATACTATTTGCCCTGGGAACAGATATTTTCTCCTTATTCGTAACCTATATTTAACTGATAAAGAAGCCAATTATTGATTCGAATTGGCATCTTTTTGGCTGCTTAAAAGAAGGTTCTGTTGGATTAGCACTTTCTGCCTTTTCTTGCATTCTGTTAGAATAGCCAATTCTTAATTGTTTCTAAAACCAATGTTGTTATGTCAAATCAAGATCCTCACAATCAACGGGATAGTCTGTTATCTACTCCAATCGCTAAATTAGGAGACTGGAGTTTCGACGAACGTGTTGCCGAAGTCTTTCCAGACATGGTGAAACGCTCCATTCCTGGTTACTCAAATATCATTTCTATGATTGGTATGCTGGCAAGCCGCTTTGTGACTCCAGACAGCCAGATCTACGATCTCGGTTGTTCTCTCGGTGCAGCAACCTTATCCATTCGCCGCAATATCAATTCTGATGGCTGCCGCATTATCGCTATTGATAATTCACCTGCCATGATCGAACGCTGTCGCCGTCATATCGACGCTTTCAAAGCAAAAACTCCCGTTGAGGTGATCGAACAGGATATTCTTGATACCGACATTCAAAACGCCTCAATGGTGGTATTAAATTTCACATTACAGTTCCTTCATCCAGAGGATCGCCAGAAAATATTAAACAAAATCTATGCCGGGCTGAAACCCGGTGGTGTTTTGGTACTGTCTGAAAAATTCAATTTTGAAGATCAGAACATGGGTGAGTTATTATTCAACATGCACCACGACTTCAAACGAGCCAATGGTTATAGCGAACTAGAAATCAGTCAAAAACGTAGTATGCTGGAAAATGTCATGCGGACAGATTCTATTGAAACCCACAAAACTCGCCTGAAAAAATCTGGTTTTCAGCATACAGAAGTGTGGTTTCAATGTTTCAATTTCGGCTCACTATTAGCTATAAAAGGAGCTGAATAATGATCGATTTCGGTAACTTTTATCAGCTAATTGCTAAAAACCATCTGAGCCATTGGCTAAATTACCTGCCCGCCCAACTAAGCGACTGGCAGCAAACATCATTGCATGGTCAGTTTGGTTCGTGGATAAAAATTCTGGAAAATTTGCCTGTTATCAAACCCACTCATGTTGATCTGAAAAATGGGGTTATTGCAACCCATGAACCCGATCTATCAGAAGGGGAAAAGACGCGTATCCACAATATCCTGAAACTTCTGATACCATGGCGCAAAGGGCCTTTTTCATTTTACGGCATTGAGATTAATACCGAATGGCGTTCTGACTGGAAATGGGATCGTGTTCTGCCTCATATTTCTTCTTTAGAAGGCAAAACTGTACTTGATGTCGGTTGTGGTAGCGGTTACCACATGTGGCGCATGGTAGGCGAAGGCGCTGCATTAGCGGTAGGTATCGATCCTACCCAACTTTTCCTTTGCCAATTTGAAGCAGTCAGAAAACTATTGGGCAATGACCAACGTGCGCATCTTCTTCCACTGGGTATTGAGCAATTACCTGAGCTGAAAGCTTTCGATACCGTATTCTCTATGGGAGTACTTTACCATCGTCGCTCTCCCCTTGATCATCTGTGGCAGCTAAAAAATCAACTGGTTTCTGGCGGTGAACTGGTACTGGAAAGTTTGGTGATCGAAGGTGATGAAAACCACTGCCTCATTCCGGGTGAGCGTTACGCGCAAATGCGAAATGTTTATTTTATTCCTTCAGCTAAGATGTTAAAAACATGGCTGGAAAAATGTGGTTTTGTTGATGTCAGAATCGTTGATCATGCAATTACAACAATCGATGAACAACGCCGGACAGCATGGATGAAAACAGAATCTTTGGCTGATTTCCTTGATCCATCAGATCAAAGTAAAACAATAGAAGGTTATCCAGCGCCACTGCGTGCTATTCTCATTGCCCGCAAGCCCTAATTCTGTAAAAGCGATAAACAACTTATTGACGTGTGAATTGCCCCGTTATGGCAGTTCACACCTTCAATACTCAGATGCTACTAGTTGTTCAGATACGACTAATTGTTTAGAGACTACTTTAGTAAAGCCAATCATAGCCAGACTAGCGATCGATCAAACTCATCACACCCTTCATGGATTCCACTAATTCAGGATCGACACTGTAATGAGAATATTCCCCCATTTCACTATTTTCGGAACTCATGCTCACCCCCGCCTTACGATAATTCATTTTAGAAGATACAATTTTGCCCGCTGAACTATGAACTTCCGTCACCCCAATCTCTAAAAACTTACTGATATTACTGGCCCGGACACCCGCTCCTGGCATAATGCTTGGCCCACGGCTCGCTTGCGACAACTCTTTTAACAAATGTAAACCCAGTTCAGCACTATTTTGCTGGCCAGATGTCAAGATACGCTTTACTCCAAGATCGGTAAGTCTTTCCAATGCGTTGAGAGGGTCACAACACATATCAAAGGCACGGTGAAAAGTGACAGCCATATTCCCTGCTAATGCCATTAGTTGCCTCATACGCAACATATCAACCTTTCCTTCTTCGTCCAAGACACCGAAGGAAACACCGGGAAACCCCATGTCACGAACAAGAGAAACATCATTTTTCATGGCCTCAAAATCAAGTTTATCGTAACAGAAATCTCCCCCTCTGGGCCGGACAATGGGATGAACAGGAATAGATAGACATTGTAACGACTGTTGTAATGCGCCTGCGCTGGGTGTTAAGCCCCCTTCTAACGGGCCTGCACTCAGTTCAATTCGATCAGCCCCTGCTTCTTGTGCAACCAGAGCACAACTTATGCTATAACAGCAAATTTCTAGCTTTAACATTAAAAGCCCCTTGAATATCAATCTACCAACACGTCATAAATATATCCGAAATATTTCATTACCGAACTTATTAACTATGACAACTATATTTTTAAAATGGCATGTCAGAAATCACAAGATCAGAGTTTTTTACTGAAATAACACAATAAAAAGTCACTTTTGCCAAGCGCTCCGCATTTCTGTCAATACTTCTTGATAGAAAGCGAATAATACTTGATCGAGATTACATTCTCATTTAAGGACAGTTTCATTTTAAATTATTTATCTTGGCAAAGGCCTACAACACATTCACCTCAACTACCTCGACGAAGAATCCACCGAAAGAGAGCTGAAAAACAAAAAGTAACCCTGCCAACACAGGCTGGCAGTAGCATGCAGGGTGTTGAATATGGTATAAAACCCGTTATTTTCTCATAACCCACACGCTTGAAAATGCTGCATTATAGAAATGTGTGATTTTCAGCGCGTAATTTAAGGTAACACTGTGAATATACAGGCTATTCTTTCAGAAAAAATCAGTAGTGCGCTGATTGAAGCTGGTGCTCCAACCGATAGTGAAGCTCACGTTCGTCAATCTGCAAAGGCACAATTTGGTGACTATCAGGCAAATGGGGTCATGGCGGCAGCTAAAAAAGTAGGTATGCCTCCCCGACAACTGGCAGAAAAAGTCGTCAATTTGCTGGATCTGCAAGGAATTGCCAGCAAAGTCGAAATCGCTGGCCCCGGTTTTATCAACATTTTTCTTGATAAAGAGTGGGTTGCCATAAATACAGAAAACGCGCTGAAAGCTGAAAAACTGGGCATTTCTCCTGTAGAACCACAAACTATCGTTATCGATTATTCTGCTCCTAATGTTGCTAAACAGATGCACATTGGTCATATCCGCTCAACTATCATTGGTGATGCTGCCGCACGTACTCTTGAATTCCTCGGCCATAAAGTTATTCGCGCCAACCATCTTGGTGATTGGGGAACCCAATTCGGGATGCTGATCGCTTATCTGGAAAAAGTGCAGAATGAAAATGCCAGCGATATGGCATTGGCTGATCTGGAAGAGTTCTACCGCGCCGCCAAGAAAAACTACGATGAAGATGAAGAATTTGCCGTTCGTGCCCGTAACTATGTAGTGAAACTGCAAGGCGGTGACGAATATTGTCGTAACATGTGGCGTAAGTTGGTTGAGATAACCATGTCACAAAATCAGGCAACCTATAATCGTCTGAATGTCACTCTGACAGAAAAAGATGTTATGGGGGAAAGCCTGTATAACAATATGCTGCCGGGGATCGTTACTGATCTGAAACAACGTGGCATTGCTGTTGAAAGTGATGGAGCGACTGTGGTTTACCTTGATGAATTCAAGAATAAAGAAGGTGAACCAATGGGGGTTATCATTCAAAAGAAAGATGGTGGTTATCTTTATACCACTACAGATATTGCCTGTGCCAAATACCGCCATGAAGTGCTGAATGCTGATCGGGTTCTCTACTATATTGATTCACGTCAGCATCAACATCTGATGCAAGCTTGGTCAATCGTACGTAAAGCTGGCTACATCCCTGACTCCATGTCACTGGAACACCATATGTTCGGTATGATGCTGGGTAAAGATGGAAAACCATTCAAAACCCGTGCAGGTGGTACAGTGAAATTGTCTGATTTACTGGATGAAGCCATTGAACGTGCGGGTGTGCTTATCCGTGAGAAAAACCCGGATATGCCGGAAGATGAACTGAAAAAAGTCGTCGAAGCAGTAGGCATTGGCGCAGTGAAATACGCCGATCTTTCCAAGAGTCGCACCACAGACTATGTATTTGACTGGGATAATATGCTGGCTTTTGATGGCAACACCGCGCCTTATATGCAGTATGCTTATACCCGCGTCTCTTCTATCTTCAAACGCGCTGAAATCGATGAAAGCAGCCTGATATTACCAGTCGTCCTGAACGAAGAGCGTGAACAAGTATTAGCTACCCGTCTGTTACAGTTTGAAGAAACTATCACTACTGTAGCCCGTGAAGGGACACCGCATGTGATGTGTGCTTATCTGTATGACCTGGCAGGCTTGTTCTCCGGTTTCTATGAACATTGCCCGATCCTGAACGCTGAAAGTGAAGAATTGCGTCAAAGCCGCCTGAAATTGGCGCTGTTGACAGCGAAGACCTTAAAACAAGGTCTTGATACTTTAGGTATCCAGACCGTAGACGGATGTAATCGCACTTTATAAAAACGGGCGTAAAATGATTTTTACGCCCGTTTTTTATCAATATCAGATAAATGTCAAATAATCACTGCAATCCTCGATGGGCAAAATCCTTTAATCGGAACCCCATCAAAGCTAATGCTGCAAAATAGCTACCAGCACCAGCAATGACAACGCCCATCAATCGTAGCAGACGCAATGCCATATTTCCTTGCTCCCAGGCAGGCATAATCCACAACATTGCCAGTAATACCCCCATCATCACTACAATCGCCATTAACAACTTAAGCAAAAATACTCCCCATCCTGCTAATGGTTTAAATATTTCACGTTTACGCAATTGCCAGTAGAGCATAGCTGCATTAAAACAAGCTGCTAAACCAATGGAAAGTGCTAACCCCGCATGTTTTAGGGGGCCGATAAAGGCAAGGTTCATTAACTGAGTCAGAACCAAAGTAGCAATCGCAATTTTGACCGGCGTTTTAATATCCTGACGAGAATAAAAACCAGGGGCCAAAACTTTAACCACAATCAATCCCATTAATCCGAAGCAATAGGCAATCAATGCCCGTTGCGTCATTTCTGCATCAAACGCGGAAAAATTACCATACTGGAAAAGTGAAACTGTCAAGGGTTCTGCCAGAATGCCCAACGCTACCGCGCAAGGGAGTGCTAAAAGAAAACAGAGACGTAATCCCCAGTCCATTAATTTACGATATTCTTCATGGTTTCCACTGGAAAAACTTTTCGCCAGAGAAGGCAGCAAAATCGTTCCCAATGCCACTCCTAATACGCCAGAAGGTAATTCCATTAAACGATCAGCGTAATACATCCATGAAACAGAGCCTGAAACCAGAAACGAGGCAAAAATCGTATTGATGATCAGAGAAATCTGGCTGACTGATACCCCCAGAATGGCAGGCCCCATCTGACGGATAACTCGCCATACGCCACTGTCGCGGAAAGAAACTCGCGGCAATACTAACATGCCTATTTTTTTCAGATGAGGAAGTTGGTATGCCAGTTGCAAAATGCCACCAGCAACAACGGCCCATCCCAAAGCCATTACTGGAGGATCACAATAAGGTGCCACAAACAGTGAAAAGACGATCATGCTGATATTCAGCAGTGTTGGAGCAAAAGCGGGAACAGAAAAACGATTCCAGGTATTGAGGATTGCCCCTGCCAAAGATGCTAAAGAAATTAAAAAGATATACGGAAATGTGATTCTGAGTAAATCACGAGTTAAAATAAATTTGTCTGGTGTATCGGTAAAACCCGGCGCAGTAACATAAATCACCCAAGGTGCTGCGATCATACCAATCACTGTGACAATCGCCAGAATCAACGTCAACATACCTGAAACATAGGCAATAAATGTCCGTGTTGCTTCATCCCCTTGCTGATTTTTGTATTCAGCAAGAATGGGAACAAAAGCCTGCGAAAAAGCCCCTTCAGCAAAAATGCGGCGTAACAGATTAGGCAATTTAAAAGCAACAAAAAAGGCGTCTGTTGCCACTCCTGCGCCAAATATACGGGCAATAATGGCATCACGAATGAAGCCTAGCACGCGTGAAAACATCGTCATTGAACTGACTGCTGCCAGTGATTTTAATAAGTTCATGATATTATTTTAAAAGTGTATTTTTATGACATGAGAATGAAAGCGTAAAGTCATTCCACCAGACATGCTCAACATGACAAAGCACAACGACCTATGACAAAGAATATGATCTGATGAGATAGCACTGATAGGCAAAGTTTAACAAACAAAAACTCTGTCTACATTGGCTATCTCTTTTTTATTAATTATTTTTAATCCTGCAAACTCAGCAAATAATCTGTCACCTTTTTCACCAGTTATCATTAGTTAATGCCGTCAAAACATGATCTTGCCAGGTTCCATCTATCATGAGGTATTTCCTGGCATATCCCTCCCGCTCAAAATTTAGCTTTTTAAGCAAGTTTCCACTTCTATGATTATGTGGCATATAGTTGGCCATAATTCGGTGCATTTTCTGATGACCCTGCATATAGCGGATAGCAGGTTGTAACGCTTCATACATTAACCCCTGCCCTTGTCGTTTTTCCGCCAAAGAGTAGCCAAGATAACAAGAATGGAATGCACCACGTACAACATTGGTGAAATTTGCTACTCCGATAATTTCGCATTCATCAGGGTCTAATAACACAAAATTGAAAGTCGTATTTTGCCGTTGCAATTCTGCAATATAACTCAGTCTGTTTGTCCAACCTGAAGGCCGATAAAAACTGCTATCTCTTGTTGGCTCCCACGGTTTAAGAAAATCTTTATTTTCTGAATAATATTCAGCCAAACGATAAGCATCACGCTCATATACCAGACGAACAACCATCCTGTCTGTAATCAAACGAACTTTAGGCGATGTAGACCGATAACCAAACATGCCTTCTCCTGATATTTATTTTGCAAAAACTCTGAATAATTTATCGCTAATAAAAAATAATATCATTGTCTCACGATAAAAAAATATCATCTATAAACCCTCTATCCTAAAGATAAAATTACGTCCAGAATGATAGAAATTTCATTCTTTACTCCCTCATATCTCAATGGTGCGAAATGTCATCGGTTTCACAAGCCCGTAGTTTAGGAAAATATTTTCTGTTATTTGATAATTTACTGGTCGTTTTAGGATTTTTCGTTGTTTTTCCATTAATTTCTATTCGTTTTGTTGAACAATTAGGTTGGGCGGCTGTCATTGTTGGTTTCGCATTGGGGCTTCGCCAACTCATTCAGCAAGGATTAGGGATCTTTGGTGGCGCTATTGCTGATAAGTTTGGTGCCAAACCGATGATTGTCACTGGTATGTTATTGCGTGCATCAGGCTTTGCCTTGATGGCAATGGCTTCTGAACCGTGGATACTAATACTTTCCTGCGCATTGTCTGCTCTGGGTGGCACACTGTTCGATCCCCCCAGAGCTGCACTGGTGATAAAACTGACCCGCCCTCATGAGCGTGGGCGTTTCTATTCACTACTGTTGATGCAAGACAGCGCTGGAGCTGTGATTGGTGCACTAATAGGAAGTTGGTTACTACAATACAATTTCAATATCGTGTGCTGGATCGGAGCTGGAATTTTTGTTTTAGCAGCAATAGCGAATGCCTGGCTATTGCCGGCATATCGTATTTCGACAATTCGTTCTCCTATCAAAGAAGGCATGATAAGGGTCATTAAAGATCGACGATTCTTTTATTATGTACTGACCCTAACGGGATATTTTATTTTGTCAGTACAAGTCATGTTGATGTTCCCGATTGTTATCCATGAAATTTCTGGTAGCCATACAGCCGTTAAATGGATGTATGCCATTGAAGCCGCCATTTCCCTAACATTGCTTTATCCTATCGCACGCTGGAGCGAAAAATATTTCCGGCTGGAACAACGCCTGATAATGGGTTTATTTTTAATGAGTTTCTGCATGTTTCCAATCGGTTGGATCGACCAATTACATCTTCTGTTTGCTCTGATTGCCTTGTTTTATTTAGGCACAGTAACAGCAGAGCCTGCCCGTGAAATACTTAGCGCTGGGCTGGCAGATCCCAGAGCACGCGGCAGCTATATGGGATTCAGCCGCTTAGGACTGGCTCTGGGTGGCGTATTCGGTTACACCGGTGGTGGCTGGCTTTATGATACAGGCCATGCTTTGAACATGCCTCAATTACCCTGGATCTTTTTAGGATTGATCGGTTTACTCACCATTTATGCTCTCCATCGCCAATTTAATCAGAAAAAAATTGAGCCAGTCACCATGAGTAGACATTAATGATGTAAGTAATGGTGTAAAATCTGCCCATTGAAAATAAAGGAGACAATATGAAAAAATTTTTATTAGGGGCAGCATTAGTGCTGGTTGGTTTACTCAGTGGCTGTGATCAATTTAGGGATATCAGTATTAATGAAGGTCTGCTCAATGATTATCTTTTAAAAAAAGTACATTACCAGAAAGAAATCAGTATTTCTGGAATATCAAGCGCCAATATTAGTTTGGGAAATTTAACCAGCCAGATAGGCCGTCAGGATCCGGAAAAAATTGAACTAACCAGTCAGGCAAAAGTTGAAATTGCAACAATATTTGGGTCTATACAAGCTGATATGAAATTAACTCTCAGAGCGAAACCCGTATTTGATGCAGAAAAAGGAGCTATTTTTGTTAAGGAACTGGAAATCGTCGACTATCAGACAACACCTGAAAAAGCAGCGAAACCTATCAAAGCACTGATGCCTTATCTGAATAGTTCGTTAAGTGAATTTTTTAATACTCATCCGGTTTATGTTTTGAATCCACAAAAAAGTAAGGCGGAAGCTGCTGCTACAAAATTTGCCAAAGGACTGGAAATTAAACCGGGTAAACTGGTTATCGGACTAACTGATAAATAATTTTAATTGTCGTTGAAATAATAAGGGGTAAATTATAAATAATTTACCCCTTATTTCAGCGATAATTCACTCAATTACCACCTCAAATGGAATCAACAAAGTGACAACATCACTCAGACTCTAACTCTTCACGTAATGCCTGTAATGCCTCACGGCTCATGATAGCCAGAGTTCGATAAAAACCACTGATAGCATGTGCTTCAACTTTTCCAAGAAATTGCCCGCACCACGGCAAGAGATATTCATCAAATAATGTTATCTGAGCCTGAACTTCATCTTCTGCCGCCTGATCTTCTAACCATGATGCTGCCAGCAATAAAGAACCAAACTGATCTGCCGCAGTATCCGATAATGGCATTCCCCGTGCTATCAGGAATTGACGCACTTCATTTTCTGTTCCGTCAGTATAGTCAGATCGACAAATCGCAACCTTAGCTGACTTTCCTACAAACAAAGCCTGATAGTCAGACTCTATTACGGACAATTCGCAATTTTGTTGTAAACGATCTAACAGCTCATTCTGTTCTAAAGGCCATGCTTGTTTTAACTTTCCTTCAGTAACCATGGTCATCAAAGGTTGTAACAACGGATCCTGTGGTGCTCGATTAAACAGCGTACCTAGTATGCGGCAAATAATAGAAAACTCGTTCATGACTTAATTTAATCCCAACAACTTAAAATAAAACGATAACTTGAAAGATAATGGGGATATTGTCCCTAATCCTCAGCCATGCTGTAAAGCTGCTTATTAATAACCAAGTGACATATCAACAAGACCTGTTGGTGTTTTCCCTTGTTCTATTCGTTGGATATTTTCACTAATGATATCCATCGCCAGTTCAGGAATAGTCGTTGCGGCAATATGCGGCGTAATATTGATACGAGGATGAGTCCAGAATGGGTGCATATTTGATAACGGCTCTTCTGCAAACACATCAAGCGTTGCACCTGCGATATATCCTTTATCAATGGCAGTCAGAAGATCTTGCTCAACAAGGTGAGAACCTCTTGCAATATTAATAATATACGCTGCTTTTTTTAACTGGCTGAATGACGATAGGTTTAAAATTCCACGGGTTTCAGGTGTATTAGGAAGAAGGTTAATCAACACCTTACAGTCAGAAAGAAATTCACCTAATTGTTCTTTTCCATAAAAACTTTCAACATTATCAAATTCTTTTGCTGTCTTACTCCAACAACGTACAGTAAAATCAAACTCCACTAACTTTCCGATCACACTACGCCCCAATACTCCTGCGCCTAATACCCCAATAACGAAATCTTTCCGATCGTGAGGAAGTAATGGCTGCCAAATGCGCTGCTCCTGATACCGTTTATACTCATCCATTCGGCGGAAATAGTACAAAACTGAACTAATGGCATATTCCTGCATCTGACGACTCATACCAGTATCTTCGAGACGAATCAATGGAACCTTAGCGGGTAACATGCCGGGATTGTCTAACTCTTGCTGGAGAATGGAATCAACACCAGCACCTAACGCAAATATTCCTTTGAGATTTTTACGATTCGCTAACATTTCATAAGGAGGGTGCCAAACAAGCGCATAATCAGCCGGAGCATGATCTCCACTGACCCAGTTTCTCACTTTGGCATTAGGCAAGCGTTTTTCTATTCCTTGGATCCACTCATCGGCATTAAATGAAGGGCTAAAAAAAATGATGTTCATATAATTTCATTCCTTTATTGTTTTTTTGATAGATTTAACCGATTGCTGAAAGGTTAAATAAAAAGAAAAAATACCCCAATTTCATGCCAATTTTCCATAATTATTCACTATCGCATTGAATTTCCTGAATTGATATTTTTGCTTATTTTCGAGTACGTAAGGTTATTTTTAAATTAACAGCACCCCTGATAGCTCCCAAAACTTAAGGAGCCCAGACAGGAGAACTTCAATTATGGCCTACTATAGTAGGGAATGGACACAGAAATCTTGACTTTAATTTCAGATTGTAACTAATTGAATTGTTTTTTTTTTATTTTAGTTGAAGCTGGCAATCGTTCCGTTATATTTCGAATATCTGGTTTCGACAGAGAATACTTCCTATAGGTGCTCTGGCAAATACGAGTATTCAAAATATTTCATCATTGGAGACATGGTTACCTCATTCAGTTGCATTGTGTTTTAACGTAATCCTGCAAATATCTTAATTTTTCCCGGTCGCTGATAATTCCGGCTCGGATATCGATAGCAGTTGATCCAGTTTCTCCAGTGAGTTCGATGGTGGTTGCATCGCCCACGCCGCGGGAGGCAGTGGTTTCAGACACGGGGGGACAGGTGGCCTTGATACGCAACTTGCGACGACCAGCGGCAATATCAGTCCGAAGAGTGTCAATTTCAGTCTTGGCATTGGCGAGTTCCTGTGTGTATTGATTATCCAGTTTGGCAAAGTGCTTTATTCGCTCTTGCTGCTTATTTATCGCAATGACCTGCGCATCATACTGTCGCTTTAACCTGGCGTATTCCTTGGCCTTGTCCTGATACTCACTGTAATAGAACGCCAGTAGACCAGAGACAATCACCAGAGCACTAAGGGTGAGATATTGGCTATTGAGTTTCATGATAAAAACATCTGACGTTCAGATGCCCTGCGATTATTCAACCCCCGTAATACCTTACCCGCGGCTTTATTCCATCTCAGGAATTCATCTGCTGCGCTTTTGTAGTCACTGGCATTAAGCTTCTTAAGCAAGGTGGAACGAACAAAGTTACCGACGCCACAATTGAACGTGAACGAACACAACGCATCAAATTGACCTTGAGTCAGTGGCACCTTAACAGACGATTCAATGGTGATGTAAATAGGTTCGAGGTCATCATGTAAGAATGCTTCAGCCTGTTGTTCGGTTATCTTTTGTCCTGGTTTGACGCCTTTTGTGTGCCCGTAACCAATTGTCCACGGAAAGCCACCTGTTGCCGGGTCAGGGTAGGCTTTTAGTTTCAGACCTTCCCATTGTTGAATAAAGCGTAATCCGTTCTCGCTGATTTTCATCAGATTTTTCCCCGTTGTTATTCACACTCTGCCATTAGCCTGAGAAATCGGTAACTTTTGTAAAAATTGAAATGATTATTCATCCATTTGTATTGAGGTTGACGAACAAGTTTTAGAAGGAACTGATCATCACGCCAATGGTTTCTGAGTTTAGGCAGTGTCCACCAGCAATTAACCTGATATAACATTACAATCAGGGGAAGCACATTCACACCACATATTCCCTTAATCATCTGTGGCCAACTGTCAGTCTGTTCCAGAAATACCTTAGGGCGATATTCCCATTACACCGCATATATCCCTAATCAATTCCAACGGGCATTACTGGTTTTTATATCAATAGCGAGGGATGAAATTAATAAGATGCGTGACCATAAGTTAGCTGATAGTCAGAAATTACTGCGAATCGTTCATGTGAATGATCTTGCCGCATATATTGATAAGCAAAGAGAGCAGGCCGCTAAAAAACTACCGAGTGCTGTTATCGTAGCCCCCAATAGCACCAAAATCATAATAAATTGATTTATAATAAAAAATTTAGTTACTGCAAGATTGCAAGTAGCTATAAATGAGTGGGATACGAAAAAGTGTTTACCAGGCAATCAAATTGTTTTTTATTTGTCTAATCAGTCAAAAAGCCTGAAAAAATCGTGACAAGTCTGTTGACGCCTGCACTGCTTTTCCCTATAGTAGCGCCCCGTTGCAGCGACGAACACAGAAAGAATTCCTGTAACAACAAAATATGGTGAGGTGTCCGAGTGGTTGAAGGAGCACGCCTGGAAAGTGTGTATACGTGAAAACGTATCGAGGGTTCGAATCCCTCCCTCACCGCCATATTTTGAAAAACTAAAAACACGGTGAGGTGTCCGAGTGGTTGAAGGAGCACGCCTGGAAAGTGTGTATACGCGAAAGTGTATCGAGGGTTCGAATCCCTCCCTCACCGCCACTTCTTTAAGAAAGCCTGATTATTCTCACTAAGCCAATTTAGTCATTTTCTTCTGAACCAAACTTCTTATCTTTAATTGTTCATCGCGACATAGCTCACTTCTCACGAATAATTTTCTAATAAACAATTTATTAAAAATATTGGTGATCGTTTTATTTTTTCACCTTCTATTATCTTCGACATTCGACCAACCTCTTTTATCATTATCTTTATTTCCTAACGTTAAGGAGCTATATATGTCCACTGTCGTGTTACCTCGTATTATGGAAATAGGTGGTGGGACTCTCATCAATCTCCCGAAAATTCTGCAAAGTATCCGCAGTAAAAATCCGCTGATTGTGACAGACAAAATGATGGTTCAGTTAGGTTATCTTGATAAACTGCAATCTATCCTGCAAAAAGCGGGTATCGAAAGTGATGTCTATGCTGACACAATACCTGAACCTACTGCTGCTTCTATCCAAGCCGGGATTGAAAAGGTAAAAAATGGTTTGTTTGACGCTGTTATTGCACTTGGTGGAGGAAGCCCAATTGACAGTGCAAAAGCCATTGCCGTGATTGGTAAATTTGGCGGAACAATCAACGAATACCGTTTCCCCCGCCAATTCAATGAACAGGGGTTACCTGTGATTGCCATTCCGACAACGGCAGGAACAGGTTCAGAATGTACTCGCTTCACTATTATTACTGATGAAAAAACCGATGAAAAATTGCTTTGCATAGGTACGGGATTCATGCCTATCGCCGCTATTATCGATTATGAGTTGACTATCAGCGTTCCGGCAAGAACAACGGCAGATACCGGCATTGATGCAATGACTCATGCCATTGAAGCCTATGTTAGCCGGAAAGCCAATCCCTATTCAGATAGCCAGGCTCTTGCTGCCATGAAACTCATCGGCCCCAACCTGCGCAAGGTATATCATAACGGCAATAATAACGCTGCCCGTGAAGCAATGATACTGGGTTCAACTCTGGCAGGCATTGCATTTTCTAACTCTTCTGTTGCACTTGTACACGGTATGAGCCGCCCTATAGGCGCTTTCTTCCATGTTCCACATGGTTTATCCAATGCCATGTTACTGCCTGCTGTTACCCGTTTTTCTTTAGATGCAGCTAAAGAGCGTTATGCCGAATGTGCACGCGCACTAACTTTTGCAAAACTAACAGACAATGACGATGTAGCCGGTGAAAAACTTCTGACAACTTTAGCCGATCTAAATAAAGAGTTTTCTGTGCCGACACCAGAGCAATTTGGTATCAATAAAACACGTTTCTTTGAGGTTGTGGAAATAATGGCAAGACAAGCTGAAGGCTCAGGTTCACCAGGTAATAATCCACGTATTCCAACCATTGCGGAAATGGTAGCCATTTATAAGCAATTGTGGAATTAATAGCCTGTTTATTGCGGAAAAATAATACCCTGTTAATCCAGGGTATTGCTCAGAACCTGCATTACGTAACCTTTTTATATAGTCAACATAATCTTGCCGATATGTTCGCCACTTTCCATCAATGCATGTGCTTTAGCAGCTTGTGCCAATGGAAATGTTTTAAAGATCTGAGGCCTAATCTTACCCTGCTCCAATAACGGCCAAACTTTTTTATACAAATCGTGAGCTATAAATGCCTTATCTTCAATACTACGGGGACGCAACATCGAGCCAGTAAGAGTCAAACGCTTTTGCATCAAAGGGGATAAATCCAGCTCTCTCGCTTTACCACCCAGCAAACCAATTTGGGTAATCCTACCTTCTACAGCCGCAGCTTGAAAGTTTTTCGCCACATATTCTCCAGCGATCAGATCGACAATCACATCCGCCCCTCGCCCATTGGTCACCAAATGGGTCTGCGTAACAAAATCTTCAGTTCGATAATTGATAGCAATATCCGCGCCTAATGAGAGGCTGGCCTGACGTTTCTCTTCAGAACCCACAGTGGTAATGACATAAGCACCAAATGCTTTCGCAAGCAGTGTGGCAGTCGTACCAATACCGGATGTTCCCCCATGGATCAAAACAGTTTCACCTGCTTTAAGTTGGGCAAGTTGAAATAAGTTTATCCACACAGTGAAAAATGTTTCCGGCAGTGCCGCAGCTTCTACAAAGCTATAACCTTTTGGTACAGGTAAAGCGTTGCTTTCATGCACCTTGCAATATTCCGCATACCCCCCTCCGGCAACTAATGCACATACCTGATCACCTACAGCATAATCTTTTACATCAGAGCCAATAGCAATCACTGAACCTGATACTTCCAAACCAGGAAGTTTTGAAGCACTGGGCGGTGGTGGATAATAACCACAACGTTGTAAAACATCCGGTCTGTTAACTCCCGCCGCGACCACTTTGATCAAAATATCCCTGTTTCCCAATTGTGGAATGGGTTTCTTCACCAGAGTCAGAACTTCTGGTTCACCATGATGCCTGATTTCGATTACAGCCATACTTTCAGGCAATAAATCTGTTGTCATATCATTTTCGCCCTTCACAAGCCGACTTCATTAGTTAAGAGATGGATACATCCTTCTCAAACACTTTTTTGCTTATCTTTATAATAAGGAACAAATAGATTCAGCGTTCCTCCCCAAAAAATACCATCTAACAAACCATCAACAAAGCCAAACAACAAATTAAAATTCAAATCTTGAAATTTATTGATATAAAAAATTAAGAGCCTAATACTATAATAGGCTCTTATTATAATTGCTCCTAAATGGATCTTCTATTTTTGCGTATTTTTAAACGTTATACTTAAACTATCTATACTCTCTAATCCAAAGGACATACCCGAATAATATGACCATCGGGATCTTCAACAAGAAATGTTCGGCCAAACACTTCGGTATAAGGTTCTTGTAAGACTTTAATTGCAGATTCCTGTTTCCATTCCTCAAACAATTTATCGATATCTCTACTGTTCGATAACATAATACCAATTTCAGAAAATCGTGGAATTGCAAGATCTGGTTTTGTTCCTCCTGACCAAATAGCAAACAGCGCTTCTCCATCAGCAGGGAATGCCACATAGCGGGAACTTATAAATATTGGTTCAGTATTAAAGATCATTTTATAAAACGCGGTTGAACGCTCAATATCAGAAACATAAACAAGCTGAAGATTAGGTTTAGCAGATATAGCCACCACATTACCCCCTACATTCATTTCATTAAATACATTTTTTATCAATATTCAGATAAGACACTGATATCTTTTTTTTAATTTTTCCCTGGTGAATATTTCTTATTTATTCAACAATTGCTTTTAATCTTAATACTAATTCAACTATATAAAATATCGCCAACTATTCTATTGAACGTATTACTTAGAATAGTTGTAAAATATCAACACCAAGTGACAGTTTTTGTCAGTAGTCTTTCTGGTTAGCAAGTTATTTTTTCAAATTCCCGCCACTCCTTGAGTAAAGATTGCCTTGAACGGGGATAACACTGCCTTTCCACCTTCAAACTCATTATCCTGTCTGACCTGAAATGACGAAACGCCTCTCGTAATTCACACCAACCTATCACAATACTGATATTTTCAAAGTACCCCAACGCGAATGGCCAAATCGTTCTTTCAGACTCATTACCTTTTAAATCTAAATAAACGAAGGTAACTTTCAGTCTGGTACGGATCGCTTGCCTTATAGACTGGATATCGATTATGGGTTGAATATCTGTTGCTATCGGCCCAATTAATAAGGAATTGTTCTCCAAAAGTTGCTTCAATTCTGTTGGAATAACAGCCGCAATTTTACTGACAACGCTGTTTGCCGATTCTCTTAATTGTGGATCTGCACGCTTGGCCACCCAATTGGCGCCTAATGCCAGTGCTTCTATTTCATTTTGAGTAAACATGAGTGGCGGCAAAACAAAACCCGGTCTTAAGACATACCCTATTCCCGGCTCACCTTCGATAATCGCGCCCTGCTCCTGCAAGGTCGCAATATCCCGATAAAGTGTTCTTAAACTAATGTTCATTTTTTGTGCCAATACTTTCCCTTGCACAGGAAAATGATAACTGCGTAACATTTCCATTAGAGATAACAAACGCTGTGCTCTGGACAATTTTCCATTCCTATTTAATTTATTCACAATAATCCAATAAATCAGGGGCAATGATATCTTTCATGTAGCGAGAACCGTTGATCAGTGATGTACCTTTCCATTGCGTAAACAGTTCCTTAAGTAAAAATGGTACACCGGCAAAGAGGGCATTATGATCGACAGAAGTTGCGGCTTCTTTACCAAGATCATATAGCTTGTGGACTACAGCATTAAGCTCTCCTATCGAATAGAGACAAGTCTACTTGTAATATTTATCGCTTTACTTGTTTCATATTATATTGCTCTATATTCTTTATTTCCCACTTTGTAACTTTATGAATTATATCTTGTAATTTATAGTTATATTCAACAAAATTTATATATGAATTATAAATAAATACCTTTTCAGTTAATTTAGGCTAAAACTATCTTTTTTATTGTCAATGGCAGGCTTAACAACCATAAGATGACTTATTTCTATCATTATATTTTCCCACACATAAATATTTGACATTACACTTTATATTAATAAGACTAACGGTTTTACCTCTAAAGGATTTAGGGAATAATGACTATATATGATTTAAAACCCCGTTTTCAGAACCTGTTGCGCCCTATCGTCATTCAACTTCATCAACGAGGATGCACAGCCAATCAGGTCACATTAGCTGCGCTGTTTTTGTCAATTTTTGTTGGTTTATTATTGAGTTTATTTCCCTCTCCCCACCTCTATTGGCTCCTGCCTATTTTTCTTTTTATTCGAATGGCACTGAATGCCATTGATGGCATGTTGGCGCGGGAACACAACCAAAAATCTCATTTGGGAGCTATTTATAATGAATTGGGAGATGTCATTTCCGATGTGGCTCTTTATCTCCCTTTTTGTTTTTTACCTCATGTCAGCAATATCAGTTTACTGCTTATTCTGTTTCTTACCATTCTGACTGAATTTATTGGCATATTGGCACAAACAATTGGTGCATCAAGGCGTTATGACGGCCCGATGGGGAAAAGTGACCGGGCTTTTGTCTTTGGGGTTTATGGATTGGTTATTGCATTTTTTCCTTCAGCTTTAAATTGGAGCAGTTATTTGTTTCCTATTGTAACCATTTTACTCTTGATAACGTGCTATAACCGGGTTGTCAGAGCACTAAATGAAATCAGGCTGATTGAACAATCACAATCCGAATAGGCATTGACATGACGCAAACATTCAATCAGCGCATCGCTGAAGATGCACTATTTAACAACATCTGATAATGTTTCTCTGTTTTATCGTTACTGGCCATCACAACAGACTAAAGCAGAAAAAGCGATCATTATTTTTCACCGTGGTCATGAACATTCAGGGCGAGTTCAACACATTGTTGATGAACTCAATCTACCTGATGTTACAATGTTTGCCTGGGATGCCCGTGGGCACGGTCAAACCAAAGGAGCACGCGGCTACAGCCCATCAATGGGTACGTCAATCCGTGATGTCGATGAGTTTGTCCGATTTATCGCCACTCAATATAGTATCACCATGGAAAATATTGTGATTATTGATCAAATCTCGTTGATACAACGAACCATAATCCTATTCTTGATTGAACGTTTCTTTATTATAGATTTTAAATACTCTATCCCATACTAAAGATATAAAAGCATAGTTTGTATTATTATTTTCAGGTAATTTATCATGATAAGATTCATGCTTAATAAACAAACATAAAATGCTGAACACATTATTTCATAGTGAAATTATAAAAAAATACCATTCATTTGATTTTTATTGATTCAACGCTCACCTATCCGGTAACTTTTTGACGTATAACACTTTTATTGGACGATAAAAGCGGTATCCTTGTACTAATTACTTATTTTAGTCCGTTGTATGGGCAACTTATTTTTAGGTCTTATATTAAAATGAATACTCGTAAAATTAATGGGATACGACTATTTAGTGCGTTTATTGACTCCTGTTTGAAGGAATCTTACTCTTTTTCCCGTTTTATCAAAGATGCTATTGCCGGTATCACTGTTGGTGTTATTGCCATTCCTCTGGCAATGGCTCTGGCAATAGGAAGTGGAGTTGCACCTCAATATGGGCTGTATACAGCCGCCATCGCAGGTATGATTATTGCCATGACAGGTGGTTCACGTTATAGCGTTTCCGGGCCAACGGCTGCTTTTGTGGTCATTCTTTATCCAGTATCACAGCAATTTGGTTTGAGTGGCTTGCTGATAGCAACACTTATGTCTGGTGTTATCCTGATTGCGATGGGATTAGCACGTTTGGGTCGGCTTATTGAATACATCCCACTGTCCGTTACACTTGGGTTTACTTCTGGTATTGCTATTACCATCGCCACAATGCAGATACAAAATTTCTTTGGCCTGCAACTCACACATGTCCCCGAAAATTATATTGATAAAATTATTGCTCTCTCTCAGTCGCTCCCTTCATTTCAGTTGAGTGATACGCTTATTGGCCTGACCACTCTTCTGATACTGATTTTCTGGCCTAAATTGGGACTTAAGTTACCAGGTCATCTACCTGCTTTGGTTGCCGGTACGGCTATAATGGGAGTGATGCATCTATTGGGGCATGATGTCGCTACTATCGGTTCTTCGTTTAGTTACACACTGGAGGATGGAGCACAAGGTCAGGGCATTCCGCCAATCCTTCCTCAATTTGTGCTGCCATGGAATTTACCTGGTTCAAGTTCTTCCGATATTAGCTGGAATACCGTCTCTGCATTACTGCCCGCTGCCTTTTCAATGGCTATGCTAGGTGCTATTGAATCATTATTATGTGCAGTCATTCTTGACGGCATGACAGGGAAAAAACATCACTCCAACAGCGAACTACTTGGACAGGGATTAGGTAATATTGTTGCACCTTTTTTTGGAGGCATTACCGCAACTGCGGCTATTGCTCGCTCAGCCGCCAATGTACGTGCAGGTGCAACCTCCCCTATTGCCACAGTCATTCACTCCTTACTGGTATTATTAGCACTGTTATTTTTGGCCCCAATGCTCTCATATTTACCTTTAGCGGCAATGTCTGCGATTTTATTGATAGTAGCCTGGAATATGAGCGAAACTCACAAGGTTGTGGATTTAGTTCGTCATGCCCCCAGAGATGACATTGTTGTGATGCTGCTGTGTCTATCATTAACTGTGTTATTTGATATGGTGATAGCAATTACTATTGGCATTGTTCTGGCATCACTTTTGTTTATGCGCAAAATTGCCAACATGACCCGGATTAGTACCTCAGCAATGACGGATAATGAACAAGGGATATTAGCTGTCCGGATTAACGGCCCTCTTTTCTTCGCTGCTGCCGAGCGTATTTTTACTGAATTGAAAGAAAAAAGTACAGAATATCAGATTATTATTATGCAGTGGGATGCCGTTCCTGTTCTGGATGCTGGAGGGCTACATGCTTTTCAAGGTTTTGTGCGCGAAATGGCGAAAGGACAGAAGCATGTTGTAGTCTGTGACATTCCTTTCCAACCATTGAAAACACTGGCAAGAGCGAAAATCGTACCCATTGAAGGACAACTTAGTTTTTATGCTACCTTACCCAAGGCATTAAAAGAGATGAAGTTTGATTATTCCCCTGAAATTTGTATTTCAGCAGAAAAAGCCAGCCATTGTTAAGATTTTCTTGACTTATCCAAATAGGCACCAAACTGATCCCGTGGAACCATTTTTTACGGGATTATCCATGATAGATTTACTGTTATTCATTATCTTAGCGGCTTAAGTTATATACGCATTAAACTTCAAGTTGCAATCTACAACACTATATGAAACTTGATTTCTCCCCGCTTCGCGGGGAGAAATCATACGCATCTTGAAGTTAGATTGGTATATAGAGTGACAACAATCTTGACAATTACCGTTTATGACCTATCTTTAATAGTATACCTTCATTTCGCACTTCATTCATAATTTATTGTTTTCATTAAAAATTAGTGTGTATGCAATATACATACAAACACTTAGAGATCAAAATATTACAGATATAGCTGCGGAAAGTCGGATGTAAAGATTCTATTTTTCATTATTAAGGGGAGCATCATGAGAGTAGGAAAAACATTTTATAACAATACAGAAGTACCTATTTTGGTAATTATCGGGGCAGAGTATGTGAAGGGTACAGTTAGCCCTTCAGTTTCCAAGAAAACAATTAACCCTCATGAACAAAAATTTTTAGATGTTGATGGAGACTATATATCGCGACTTGATTTTATTATACAGTATGACAAAATTGACTTTAGTATGGGTTTAAAAGCTACGGAGCAAGAGCCAAAAGTAACTAGTTTTTTAAAATATGAAAAATTCGTTCTTAATTATAAAGAAATGAATGAAGTTACTCCACCTGAATATTTTCAGGTTTCTATCATTCCGATGATTTAATCACAATATAATATCATTTAACATAACTAACAGGAGATTATGAAATGGATAGTACTGATCATTATAATCCCAATAAGTACATAGCTAACTATACTGAATTCAATTTTTACGTATCTATATACCTTTACTTCGACAAAAAGGAGAAATACGCATCAACATATATAAAATCTAATTCGTGGGAGGTTTTTCAGATTCCAGGTATTCCTATACTAACTGGCATAGTATTTCAAAGTGTCACAAGTGCATTACAGTTGCAATATTTTGCACAATCTGCCGCATCAAAAGATCTTATGTCTCATTTTGAAAAGCCAAGCATTCATCTTCATCAAGGAAGAGACGTTGAATTTTATTTTTATTTAACAAGTACAACACAAGAGTAATTAATATTATTTACATTTTTTAATCATCAAAAATTAACTAATGCTAATCTATACAAGATAAAATCTAGCATATTGATATCATAATTTATAACCAAGAACATATTAATATTAACATAATCTCTCTTCCATATTATAATGGAGTGGTGCATCATTCATCGCTCCATTATAATAAAAAATCCCGTATATTCTGTGTAAAATTTGACAATTCAAATTATTGATCAGCTATTTTATAGAGGTCCCAAAAATTAATAATATGACTTTCAAGCTGCGATTTGAAAAACACCGGATATATAAAAGCGGTTACAATAATAATTATCTGTAACCGCATATTACTCAATATTTCAATCGATTAAATTATTACTTACTGGTATCCAATGTCGGTAAACCTTTCACTACATCATCAATTGCTTTCATTTGCATCAAGAATGGTTCTAGTTTTGCCAATGGTAGTGCGGATGGGCCATCACATTTTGCATTTTCTGGGTCTGGATGCGCTTCAAGGAATAAACCTGCAATGCCCACTGCCATTCCCGCACGAGCCAGTTCAGCAACCTGCCCGCGGCGGCCTCCGGAAGCTGCACCAAAAGGATCTCGACACTGCAATGAATGTGTTACATCAAAAATCACAGGTGAACCATTGGTTGCTTGTTTCATTACACCAAAACCTAACATATCAACAACCAGATTGTCATAACCGAAGTTACTACCACGGTCACACAGGATCACCTGTTCATTGCCACCTTCTTTGAATTTTTCCACGATATTACCCATTTGCCCCGGACTAACAAATTGTGGTTTTTTAATATTAATCACAGCTCCCGTTTTCGCCATCGCTTCAACCAGATCAGTTTGACGGGCGAGGAAAGCCGGAAGCTGGATAACATCAACCACTTCAGCCACAGGTTGAGCTTGTGCAGGTTCATGCACATCAGTGATGATTTTTACGCCGAAAGTCTGTTTCAGTTCCTGAAAGATTTTCATTCCCTCTTCCAGACCAGGGCCACGATAAGAGTGGATAGAAGAACGGTTAGCCTTATCAAAAGATGCTTTGAAAACATAAGGAATGCCCAGTTTTTGTGTTACTGTGACATAGTGCTCACAAATCTGCATGGCCAAATCCCGTGACTCAAGAACGTTCATGCCACCAAACAATACAAATGGCAGATCATTTGCGACCTTAATATCACCAATATTAACCACTTTCTGTTGCATGCTTATACCTTCTGTTGTTAAGCGCAAATAAATTTGCTGTATTAATAAAACATAAAATCAGGCGCAGACATTTCGTCATCGCACGATAAGTGCTATTTATTTAAATACTAATACTGTTAATGCAGTACTATTGGCGGTTGCTCTATAGAGTTAATCTGCATTTTTATCATCTCTGAGATTGGATCTTCAGGGCAATGCTCTACAAAATAACTCAAATCCGAAACAGCGATATGATTACAATCGAGCTGAGCATAAATAAGCCCACGATCACGGATTTCATACGGATCATCAGGATCAAACATCAATACGACTTCACTGGCTTTGAGTGCCAGTTCCATCTTTTTCTCTTCCATTAAAGAAACTTTGATCGTATCTGTAATCTTGCGCACGATGCTACTGTTATCTGCTTCCTGCAAATCTTTCTTTTCCAACCGAACCGTTGGACCAATGTTACCTTTCAACCAGACATCAAGGGTATGCTCATTGAGCGTCTCCCCATTCATGGGATTAATGAACCACGTAGGTTGTTCAGGCAAATCGATACGTAATATCAACTGTGTTGGAAATATCACTGGCTGTACAGGCATTGCCAATGCCTGAGCTATGTGCGCAAACAGCGTACCTAACGCAACCGGAGCACCTTGACGTGAATGAAGTACACTATCCAGCCATAAAGTATCCGATAGGCAGTACACCCCATTTGCCCCACCAAACTTCCATTCCCGATAAAAAAGTGTCAGCAACGATTGCAATTTTGCCCTGGTATCATTGACTGAAGAAAGTACCTGCCGTGCTTCTTCAACCAATACAGTTAACTGTTCTGCCACTGAGGTTTGTGGAAAATCAGGACGAATAGTCTTTGTAACCAAAATAATACCATCAATCAGAGGAGCATTATTGAATTCATAATTAGCTATGGGGTTCATTTTTATTCCATCGACCTACCGTGATACGTTCATTACCACCATAATCTTGAAAAGTTGCTATCTGATGATAACCCTTCTCTAAAAACAGGCTCCTCACAACAGCTCCCTGTTTCCAGCCATGTTCCAATAACAGCCATCCACTCGGTAATAAAAAATGGCGGGCTTGTTCCACAATTGCCTTTAAATCTGCCAGACCATTATGGGCCGCAATCAATGCAGTAGCTGGTTCAAACCTGACATCGCCCTCTTGCAGATGAGGGTCATTCTCGTCTATATACGGAGGATTACTGACAATCATATCAAATTGTCTGTCACCCACTGCAGAAAACCACTCACTTTGTAAAAAATTCACATTGTGAATTACACGTTGTGAGACAATTTCCCCTGTATTAATTTTTTCCACATTATATTTTGCTAGTACGACTGCCTCAGGGTTGATATCAACCCCTGTCACATGGCAATCACGTCTCTCACTTGCCAGTGCCAGAGCAATTGCTCCTGTTCCTGTACCAAGATCCAGAATTTTTGCGGGCGTTTCCGGCAGTAACTCCAGCGCTTTTTCAACCAGGCACTCGGTATCAGGGCGCGGAATCAACGTTGCCGGTGATACGGTAAGCGGCAATGACCAGAACTCTTTTTCACCCACAATATAAGCAATCGGCTCACCTTGCATACGGCGAGCCAATAAATGATCAAGCCTGTGAGACTCTTCCTCTGAAATGGAAGTTTCGCTGAAAGCAATCAGATAAGTGCGGGAACGTCCTGTCACGTATCCCAACAGGATTTCCGCATCACGTTTAGGGCTGTCACTACCAGGCAAGTTATCAGACAACTGAGCCGTTGCGTATTGTAGCCAATGTTGATAATTCATTAATCCTGCTCTGGCTGTTATTCCTGTTCTGACAGGGCAGATAATTGATCGGCCTGATATTCGGTAATGATTGGCTGGATCAACATATCCAGTTTACCTTCCATGACTTCATCAAGACGGTATAACGTCAAGTTGATGCGATGATCAGTAACTCGTCCTTGCGGGAAATTATAGGTGCGGTTGCGATCTGAACGGTCACCAGAACCAAGAAGATTACGACGTTCTGAAGCCTCTGCTTCTTGACGTTTCTGCGCCTCAGCGGCACGAATGCGAGCAGCCAGTACAGACAAAGCCTTAGCCTTGTTTTTGTGCTGTGAGCGCTCATCCTGACATTCCACCACAATTCCTGTCGGAATATGGGTAATCCGAATAGCTGAATCGGTGGTATTAACGTGCTGCCCTCCGGCACCAGAAGAGCGGTAAGTATCAATTTTTAAATCACTGGGGCTGATTTCCGGCAATTCGGCTTCCGGAATTTCCGGCAGAACCGCAACAGTACAGGCAGAAGTATGAATACGGCCCTGAGATTCCGTTTCCGGTACTCGCTGAACACGGTGACCACCTGATTCAAATTTCAAATGACCATAGACCTGATCGCCTGAAACTTTCGCAATAATTTCTTTATAACCACCGTGCTCACCTTCGTTGGCGCTCATAATTTCTACTTTCCAACGACGGGCTTCAGCATAGCGACTATACATACGGAACAGATCTCCTGCAAAGATTGCAGCTTCATCACCACCTGTTCCTGCACGGACTTCAAGAAAACAGTTCCGTTCATCATCTGGGTCTTTGGGTAACAGCAATAATTGTAGCTGTTGCTCCAGCTCTTCATTACGAACTTTTGCGTCCTTGAGTTCTTCCTGCGCCATTTCCCGCATTTCGGGATCATCAAGCATCATCTCAGCAGTCTGTATATCATCCTGAATCGTTTTCCAGGTTTTAAAACAGCTAGTGACATCAGTCAGTTGTGCATATTCTTTTGATAATGCGCGAAAACGCTCTTGATCAGCAATCACATCGGCGTCACCGAGATGAGCCAAAACTTCTTCATGGCGTTCTTGCAATGCTTCCAGTTTAGAGACAATAGAAGGCTTCATTCGTAATATCAGACCTTATTTAAAATAGGGTTAGTTGTGATCCAGCCCAAGGCTGTCCCGCAAAAGATTCAGGCGCTCAAAATCACCATCGCTGGCAGCCTGTTGGAGTGATTTAGTCGGTATATGGATCAGACGATTTGTCAATTGATGAGTCAATTGGTTAATGACCTGCTCTGCATCAGCACCTTGCCGTATGGATATTAATGCTTTTGCAGTCATTTCAGCCCTGATTTTTTCTGCCTGTTCCCGATATTCGCGAATTGTATTGACTGCTCCCTGGGAACGCAACCAATCCATAAAATGAGTGCTCTCTTGTTGCACAATTCCTTCAGCAATCACAGCAGCAGCTTTGCGCTGAGCAAGATTTTGCTGAATGATAGCCTGTAAGTCATCAACACTGTACAGGTAAACGTCACTCAATTTCTCAACATCCGGTTCAATATCACGGGGAACAGCAATATCAACCAGTAGCATAGGTTGATTGCGGCGTAATTTTAATGCCCGTTCAACCATACCCTTGCCGATAATCGGTAAAGGGCTGGCAGTAGAACTGATCACAATATCCGCTTCTGCCAGACGGGTATCAATTTCTGGCAGAGAAATAATTTCAGCATTAACCTCATTAGCCAGTGCGTGTGCCCGTTCCTTCGTGCGGTTGGCAATTATTATACGATTTACCTGATGTTCCTTAAGATGGCGTGCCACAAGCTCAATAGTTTCTCCTGCCCCCACCAGCAGAATATTTAATTGAGAGAGGGATTCGAAAATCTGTCGTGCGAGTGTACAAGCTGCGAAGGCGACAGAAACTGCATTGGCTCCAATCTCTGTTTCGGTTCTCACTCGTTTAGCAACAGAAAACGATTTTTGGAACAGACGTTCCAACTCTCCTGACAAGGACTGGTAGTTTTGTGACTCGGCAAAAGCTTTTTTCACCTGCCCTAAAATCTGCGGCTCCCCAAGCACCAATGAGTCCAGGCCGCTGGCAACTCTCATTAAATGACTGACTGCTTCACTATCAAGATGCCAGTAAAGGCTTGTGCTAATCTCTTCAGGATGAAGTTGATGGTATTCACATAACCAATCGATCAATTGCTCTTTTAAATTATCTTGCTGCTCAACACTGAGATAGAGTTCCGTGCGATTGCAGGTTGACAACACCACCCCACCCCGCACCAACGGCTGCTGGAGCAGGTTATCAAGCGCAAGCCCTATCGTATCTGGAGAAAAGGCTACCCGCTCACGTAAGGAAACAGGCGCTGTTTTATGATTAATACCGAGTGCTAATAAAGTCATCTTAACTGCGTTGAGTTATCATGGGCATAAGTCCATGACAATATTAATAATCATTCTCATAAACCTATACCCTTCATAAGGACTCTCATTGGTCGAGCATTCTACTTGATGCGACAATCCAATAAAAGTCAATAGAACAGTTCCGCTGTAATTATTCGAGAAATGTTGGCAAAACTTCGCTAAATTATCCCCTTGATTATAGACTTTGATGGCACATTATTCGCCACCAGACCATTTTGTCTGTCAGCCAAAGGTTACTGTATGAAAATAGCATTATTTTTTCGTTTACTTCCCCTCTCCGCTGTTTTGCTGACGGCCTGTACCGTTACGCAAGCACCGATCGGAACAGGGTCAGCAAATTCTCCGCAATGGAATGATCGCAAACAACAACTACAAAATTTAAAACATTATCAGACACGAGGTTCTTTTGCTTACCTGGCAAATGAAAAAAAAGTGTATGCCCGTTTTTTCTGGCAACAATATGCCGTTAATAATTACAAACTGCTGCTGCTTAATCCATTAGGAACAACTGAGTTGGAATTATTCGTCCAGCCAAATATGATCCAGCTTACTGATCATGAAGGAAAGAAATATATCAGTGATAATCCTGAAGACTTAATTTATCAATTCACCCATATGAACATCCCTTTGGATAATCTGAAAAATTGGATTATTGGTCTGCCCGGAAACGCCAAAAATTTCCAGCTAGATAAAAATTATCTGCTAAAATCCGTAAGCGATGGCGCAGGTAATGAAGTCTGGCAAGTCAATTACCTGGGATATGACACTTCAATCACTCCCGCATTACCAAACCGGCTGGAGCTCATTCAGGGCAATAACCGTATCAAATTAAAAATGGATAACTGGACTACCCAATAATGACTTTGACCTGGCCTTCCCCGGCAAAATTAAATTTATTTTTATATATCACCGGACGACGCCTTGATGGTTACCACGAACTGCAAACGCTGTTTCAGTTTCTGGACTACGGTGATGAAATGACTATTACTCCCCGTCAGGATAACCAAATTCGCCTGTTGACTCCTGTTAAAGGCGTAGCACATGATGATAACCTAATCGTACGGGCAGCCCGTTTATTACAGAACCATTTATTACAATGCTATTTATTACAAGATAATAAGAGCTCAGTTATCACCCCATATCTGGGAGCCGATATTCATATTAACAAACGTCTGCCAATGGGCGGGGGGCTAGGTGGAGGTTCTTCCAATGCAGCAACCGTGCTTATCGCCCTGAATTACCACTGGCAAGCCAATTTATCTGATGATGAGCTGGCACAACTTGGCCTCAAATTGGGGGCTGATGTTCCGGTATTTGTCAAAGGCCATGCTGCTTTTGCAGAAGGTATCGGGGAAAAACTTCAACCAGCCTCTCCAAAAGAGAAATGGTTTCTGGTTGCCCATCCCGGAATTGAGATCTCAACCCCGACAATCTTCACAGATCCTGAATTAAAAAGAAATTCTCCGATCCGCACTTTACCCGCATTATTACAGGCACCATTCAAAAATGATTGTGAACCAATCGCAAGAAAACGTTTTCGTGAGGTTGAACAGCTTCTTTCATGGCTGTTAGAATACACCCCGTCACGCCTGACCGGAACTGGTGCATGTGTTTTCGGCGAGTTCGAATCAGAAGCATCAGCCCGTAAGGTGTTTAATCAAGCCCCAGAGTGGATGCAGGGCTTTGTTGCGCGTGGCGTTAACATTTCACCGTTGCATACATTCCGCTCTGGGATAAACATGTTATTGAACCAATGAATAATTATACCCAATAGATTTCGAGTTGCATCTCGGCGGAAAGAGAACGAATTCCCTGGAGCATAGATAACTATGTGACCAGGGTAAGTGAACACAGCCAACAAAGAGGCAACTTGAAAGGTGAAGGTAATGTTCAATTGGTCAACAATATCTCTCTGGACGCAAGCCTGAGGTTTTTCTCGTGCCCGATATGAAGCTTTTTGCTGGTAATGCCACCCCTGAACTAGCACAACGTGTTGCCAACCGTCTGTACACAAGCCTGGGAGACGCTGCTGTCGGTCGCTTTAGCGACGGTGAAGTCAGTGTTCAAATCAACGAAAATGTACGCGGTGGCGATGTATTCATCATCCAGTCCACTTGTGCACCAACCAATGATAACCTAATGGAATTGGTCGTTATGGTCGACGCACTGCGTCGCGCTTCTGCCGGACGTATTACTGCTGTAATTCCTTACTTCGGTTATGCCCGTCAGGATCGCCGTGTTCGTTCAGCGCGTGTGCCTATCACTGCCAAAGTCGTTGCAGACTTTTTGTCCAGCGTTGGTGTAGACCGTGTTCTCACGGTTGACCTGCACGCCGAGCAGATCCAAGGCTTCTTTGATGTTCCGGTTGATAATGTATTTGGTAGCCCAATTCTTCTGGAAGATATGCTCCAGAAAGATTTGGAAAACCCGATTGTTGTATCCCCAGACATTGGCGGTGTCGTCCGCGCCCGTGCTATTGCTAAGCTGTTGAACGATACTGATATGGCTATTATTGATAAACGCCGCCCACGTGCGAACGTTTCTCAAGTTATGCACATCATTGGTGATGTGGCTGGCCGTGACTGTATTCTGGTTGATGATATGATCGACACAGGTGGCACGCTGTGTAAGGCCGCTGAGGCATTGAAAGAGCGCGGAGCAAAGCGGGTATTTGCTTATGCAACCCACCCTATTTTCTCTGGTAATGCTGTAGAAAACATCAAGAACTCAATGATAGATGAATTCGTTGTCTGTGACACAATTCCTCTGTCTGCTGAGGTCAAGGCGTTGAACAAAGTTCGTACTCTGACACTGTCTGGCATGCTTGCTGAAGCAATCCGCCGTATCAGCAATGAAGAGTCAATCTCTGCAATGTTTGAACACTAAGGTTTTGAACACCAAGGTTTTGAATACCGAGGTTTCGAACACTAAGGTATAGTGTAGTGCAGATTTTGAGCACAAACTTATACAAGTGATTAAATAAGTCATCGCTGAAAAAACCCGTTGGTACAGATGTACCAACGGGTTTTTCTGTTTTATCTAATCCATGAATTTAATAATTCCGATGGATTTAATTAAAAGACGAAATATTTATAACGTTAAAATAATTAGCTATATCAAATAGTTAATTAATTCAACAAACTTCATATTAAATAAAACAACAACCTGGATATAAGAACAGAAAAAAACCAACCTTATGACAGCTTAATAAATCATCTGGTATGTCCAGTAATTAACATGAGTAACAATACTGGTATGGTGCCACAGATACTGCTAACCTGTCGGCCGTTTTCTACTACGCCTTGTGAGTTATTAATGGTGAAGAATTGATATCCATCTTCGAAATACTCTCAAGAAGCATGTAATGACAAAAAATAGACAAGTCGCACAACAATTATTTTGTTAAATATTTTTCATCAGAAAAATCAAAATTCTCTAATGAAATCAACTTTAAATTAAATAACGTCAATATTGATTGTTGCTTTAATCTGGTTAATGAAAGGTATAAACACCAAACATTTTTTAGAACACATTATATACAAATAAATCAACTCGATATGGAATATTGTTAACAGGGAATCAGTACTTAATCCAAAGAATTGTTATCAATAGGTTAACAGCCTGACTAAGAGTATATCAATTTAAAATATTCAACCCATCAGCACCTCAAAATCTGACGAAGGGGCGTCAATCAGGCTTTGCTATTAGACGTCAATACGCTGGTAAATGATAAATAAGAAAAACTACTTTAAGGAGAATGCTAATGAAAAAGGCATTTTTATTCACACCTGCACTGTTAGCGCTTTCAATCGGCGCCGTTTCTAATGCTTATGCTTATGATAAAATTTACGTTTTTGGTGATAGCTTAAGTGACACCGGAAATAGTAAGACGGATAAACTAGATATAAAACGCTTTACAACAAATGGAAAAAGTGAGCAACTTTATGCTGAATATATTTCTTGGAAACTTACCGGCAGCGAATTAATACCTTCAAATGAAGGTGGAACTAATTATGCCAAAGGTGGGGCGATTTCTATTGGGGAATTAAATGATAATACAACGAACAAACAAGTCAGCAGCTATCTGAAAAGTAATAAGCGAGCAGATTCTAATGGCATCTATATCCATTGGGTTGGTGGTAATGATCTTGCTGCGGCTTTGATAGCTGGCCAGAAGAATCCTTCTATTGCACACGATATTGTGCAAAAAAGTGCAAGTGCAACCGCGGGACAAATTACACAGTTGGTAGATGCTGGAGCCGGATTGGTTATTGCACCCACCGTGCCTGATGTAGGTACAACACCTAGACTTCTCGAAACGGTGCTCAAACAAGGTTTAAAAGACCACAATTGATGACGTTACAATTGAGTATACTCTGAAAGAAGTACATCAGAGAATTAATACGCATGATATTCCCAGCGGTGCCACCCGTGAGTTTGCTTTGCAACAATTATTTAAAGAATTATCGCAAAAAGCTGAACAGATACTAAAGAAAAAACCATTAGAGCCTGGCGAAAAACCATTATCCGCTACTGAAATTGAAAAAGAGCTTACAAAGGGATATAAAAAGGCCAGCGAGGGCGCAACAAAACTCACCAATTCTTATAACGAGATAGTCGATGCTCAAATCAGCCAGAGCAATGGCAATATCCTGCGTGCTGATATTAATGGCCTGCTACATGAAGTAATCGATAACCCTTATATTTATGGTATTCAGAATACGCTAGGTTATGCCTGCCCGCAGGGAAAATTAGCCAGTTCTTGTTCTTCTAAAGATAATGAATTCAATAAAGATAGAGAGTTTTTATTCTCTGATGAATTCCATCCTACCCCACTTGCACACAAAATTCTGGGACAATATATTGAATCTATTTATATCGCCCCATCACAGGTAATGACCCTGAATCAAGTCAACCGTGCCCCGATTAAAGGCGCTCGTGCTTCCCTTGATGGTCACCTGCAACAACTGCGCAGTGGGGGCAATGAAGCGGGGAAATTGGGCGTATTCGGTGGCTATAGCGGCAGCCGCAATAACACGTTCACCTTAGGTGGCGATTATCAACTGACAGAAGGCTTGTTACTGGGTGCGCTGTATTCTAACGACAAAACTGAACACTCCCCTACCTCCAATTTCACCTATAATGGAAATGCCCATGTTGCAACCGCCTATGGATTGTGGAACGTGTTTAACAACGCATGGTTAAGTGGTGATCTCCATTATGCCCGTATTAATTACGATAGCCTGACCCGTAGTATCCAACTTGGTGAAGCTACCCGCAGAGAATCAGGCTCAACCACAGGTAAACAATGGGGTGCTCGTTTTGCCGCAGGTTGGGATATCCCTGTCGCTGACGTCATCACCACCAGCCCGATCATCCAGTTCGCCTGGGATAAAGGTGATGTTAAAGGCTACCGTGAATCCGGCAACAATAGTACTTCCATGCACTTTAGTGACCAGAATTACACGTCTAAAGTTGGTACATTAGGTTGGCGTGTAGATACCCAATTGGGCCGTTTCAACCCTTATGCTTCTGTTCAATTTAATCACCAGTTCGGCGATACCCATTTCAAACTGCGCAGCGCCATTAATTCCACCAAAACATCGTTTGTTATGGATAGTGGCAAACAAAGCAAAAACTGGCGTCAATATACAGTTGGGGTGAACGCTAATCTGTTTGGTAACGTACGTGGCTTCGCTTCCGTAACCCGTAATGAAGGCAACTCGCAAGATCCTAACTACAACTTCAATCTGGGTATCAATGCCAGTTTCTAATGTTGTACACGTAGTAATGTGATGTATCTGATAAAACTATCGCAGTAACATGCGTAACATTCCAAAAGCGCAAGGAAAATGAAACCTCCTTGCGCTTTCGTATTCCTATCATGCTTTTTTTTCATCGTTCAACCTACGTATACATACGCCTGCATGGTGTTGACTTTCCGTATATATAGCCAGAAGTAATATCACATAGAAATTATCAAAGGGATCAGCTCTCGACCAAAGAATAAATTAAGACGGACAGATTCGAGAAAAAATAAAAATCTCCTTAATTAGAGGTTTGTTATTCGAGGTTTTGTGCTGACTGAAAAGTAATGGCTACATTGACCGGGGAATTCGAATGAAAAAGGTACTTTTTGGAATATCAACAACAACAATATTTTTGGTTAATTTCTTTACAAACGCTTATGCTTACGACAATGTCTATGTTTTTGGTGATAGCCTGAGTGACGGGGGAAATTACAGTCGTTTCACAACGGACGGAGCCAATAACGAACTGTACGATGAGTATATTTCTCATCAACTTATTGGTAAAAAATTAATCCCTTCTAACAAAAAAGGAACTAATTACGCTAAGGGAGGTTCAACAGCCCTGCCGATGCCACGACAAGATCCTAAATTGAATATCTTTCAGCCAAATACCAAAGAACAACTTGATGATTATCTCAAACAACATAACGGAAAAGCCGATCCAAATGGTATCTATATTCACTGGGTAGGCGGTAACGATCTTTCTGAGGCTTTAGTTGCCGGTCAGGGTGACTTTTCTAAATCACGTAAAATTGTCAATGCCAGTGCTGATGCTACTGTAGAGCAAATTAACCGACTCGTTAAAGCGGGTGCCGGGCTCATTATTGTACCTACGGCTCCCGATGTGGGAATGACACCTAAGGTGTTAGAAACATTGATTAACAATAGCTTAAAAAAAATAGGTTCTTCTGAAGAGAAGATTCAAGAAGTTCTAGATAAAGTCCATAAGAAAATTGACCAGTATGATATCCCCAGTGATAAAGCTCGCAAATTCGCCCTTAAGAAAATATTTGAAGAATTAGCTAAAAAAGCCCAGGAGGAATTTGGAATACCCGCTGAAATAATTGAAAAAAAACTGACTGAGGCCTATGAAAAAACCAATAAAAACGCCTCAGAGCTTACCGATACTTATAATAAGCTGATAGATGATAAAATCAGCCAAAATAATGGCAATATCCTGCGTGCTGATGTCAATGCTCTGATGCGTGAAGTGATGGCAAATCCCTATATTTATGGCATTCAAAATACGCTAGGTTATGCCTGCCCTCAGGGAAAATTAGCCAGTTCTTGTTCTTCTAAAGATAAAGAGTTCAATAAAGACAGAGAATTTTTATTCTCCGATAGTTTCCATCCAACGCCATTAGGGCATCAGATTATTGGCCAATACATTACCTCTATTTATATAGCCCCATCACTTGTGATGTCACTGACTCAAGTTAACCGACTCGCGGTTAAAGGTGTTCGGGCTTCCCTTGATGGTCACCTACAACAACTTCGCTATGGAGGTAATTCACAGGGGAAAATCGGTATTTTTGGTGGTTATACAAACAGTGGTAACCATGTCCTTACATTGGGCAGCGACTACCAACTAACTGATGGCCTGCTACTGGGCGCAGTATATTCTAACTACCAAGATGAACGTACCCTCGCCTCCAGATTCACCTATGAGGGGCTTGGCCATGTTGTGACTACTTATGGCTTATGGAATCTCTATAACAATGCGTGGATAGGTGGCGATATCCACTATGCCCGTATTAATTACGATAGCCTGACCCGTAGTATCCAACTTGGCAAAGCAATCCGCAGAGAAGTCGGATCAACCACAGGTAAACAATGGGGTACTCGTCTTACGGCGGGTTGGGATATTCCTGTCACTAAGGTCATCACTACCAGCCCGATCATCCAGTACACCTGGGATAAAGGTAATATAAAAGGTTACCGTGAATATGCTCACAACAGTACCTCTATGCACTTTTCTGATCAGAAATACACTTCCAAAGTAGGCTCTCTCGGCTGGCGTATAGATACTCAGTTAGGTCGTTTTAATCCGTATGCTTCTGTTCAGTTTAATCACCAGTTCGGCGATACCCATTTCAAACTGCGCAGCGCCATTAATGCCACCAAGACATCGTTTGTTATGGATAGCGGCAAACAGAGTAAAGACTGGCGTCAATATACAGTAGGTATCAATGCTGAATTTTTAAAAAATTTACATGGAATTGTTTCCGTAACACGTAATGAAGGAAGTGCCCAGGAGCCTGATTACAATTTCAGCTTGGGTATCAATGCAAGTTTTTAGCGTTAATTATATGTATTCTTTTGCCTTTCAAGTTGCAGCCAGCAAGACTGCAACTTGAAATCTATTGGGCGTATGACAAAAATCTACAGTACAGAGCGCTGATTCGATTGATCATCTATATTATAAATCGAGTCAGTTAAAAAGTGAGGTATACGTTTCATATTATGTGTTTATTATTTCGTGTGTTACGTCAAAATCAGCAACATCTAAAAAATAACATAATAAGAATTATGAATGTTTATGTTGTTTTTTACGGCGATAACGTTCATCATAATTCTTCAACCACCAATACTTATCGGTAACCTGCTCCCGCCCTCCAAGACTGGCTCCCCCTAGCCAAATCAATGCACCAACAAATAATCCCATTAGTGCGATCCCTACCAAAAATTCAGATTCACTAAAACTGAATATGTGGCTGAGCAAGACATAGGCTAAACTGATAAGCATTGCTATCATGCCTAACCCCATAAAAATATTACCCAAAATAAAGGCTTTTTTACGTTTCATAACCAACCTCCAATACTTTTTGTGAACGTAGTTTGTGAACGCAATTTGTCAACAAACGAATTCAAAAGCACGAAAGCAGATACCTCCTTTTAGACATTATAGCCATAACATCTAAAAGGTTATTGCGCTGGCGATCACAAGCTGTACGATTTTTAACTTATTTTCCCTTTATTATCTAATATCATAATGAGTTTTGTACTCAAGCCTTCAGGCAGGTACACTAAGCCTCTTTTTTTAATACCTTAATGCCAATAAGCGAAATCAAACACTGTGAGTAACATAAAATTAATCGTTGGTCTGGCAAACCCCGGTGCTGAATATGCACAAACCCGACATAATGCAGGAGCATGGTTTGTCGATTTATTAGCACAACGCCATAACCAGCCCTTAAAAGAAGAGAGTAAATTTTTTGGTTATACCGCTCGTATCTATATGAATGGGCAAGATGTCCGTCTGCTTGTGCCAACGACATTCATGAACCTCAGTGGCAAGTCTGTTCTTGCTTTAGCCGGGTTCTACCGCATCCAGCCAGATGAAATTCTGGTTGCACACGATGAGCTTGATCTTCCCCCCGGTGTCGCAAAAATGAAGCTAGGTGGCAGCAATGGCGGGCATAACGGCCTGAAGGATATCCAGAGCAAATTTGGCAACAATCCTAATTTTCATCGTCTGCGTATTGGCATCGGCCATCCGGGTGATAAAAACAAAGTTGTGGGATTTGTTCTCGGCAAGCCCCCTGCCAATGAACAAAAACTGATTGATGATGCTATTGCTGAAGCTCTCAACTGTACTGACATTCTTATGAATGATGGTATGAGTAAAGCCATTAACCGCCTGCACGCTTTTAAAGCCAGCGCTTAGCAGGTCCGCTGGGAGTAGAGCGTAGCGCATCAGACTATTGCGTGTATAATAACGCCAATTTTTTATAACTCACCGACAGACTATTTTCTGTCGGTTTATAAGTGATCAAAGGTGATAAATCTATGGGATTCAAATGCGGTATCGTTGGCCTGCCTAACGTTGGGAAATCTACATTATTTAATGCGCTGACCAAAGCAGGTATCGAAGCAGCAAACTTCCCTTTCTGCACTATCGAGCCAAACACGGGTGTTGTACCAATGCCGGATCCACGTCTCGACCAGCTAGCTGAAATTGTAAAACCACAGCGCATCCTCCCAACCACAATGGAATTCGTAGATATTGCTGGTCTGGTAAAAGGGGCTTCAAAAGGCGAAGGTCTGGGTAACCAGTTCCTGACTAACATTCGCGAGACGGAAGCAATCGGTCATGTTGTACGCTGTTTCGATAACGACAATATCGTTCACGTTTCCGGTCAGGTTGATCCGGCCGCCGATATTGAAGTCATCAACACTGAGCTGGCATTGTCAGATCTGGATACCTGTGAACGCGCTATCCAGCGTGTTCAGAAGAAAGCTAAAGGTGGTGATAAAGATGCTAAAGCTGAATTAGAAGTGCTCGAAAAGTGTCTTCCTCATCTTGAGCAAGCGGGTATGTTGCGTTCTTTAAACCTGAGCGTGGAAGAAAAAGCGGTAATTCGCTATCTGAGTTTCCTGACATTGAAACCAACTATGTACATTGCCAACGTCAATGAAGATGGTTTTGAAAACAATCCACATCTTGATATCGTTCGTGCTATTGCAGAACATGAAGGCTCTGTAGTTGTTCCGGTTTGCGCAGCTATTGAAGCGGATATCGCAGAACTGGAAGATGCAGACCGTGAAGAATTCATGGCAGAGCTTGGGCTGGAAGAACCTGGTTTAAACCGCGTTATTCGTGCCGGATATCAGTTGCTGAACCTGCAAACCTATTTCACCGCAGGGGTAAAAGAAGTTCGTGCATGGACAATCCCAGTCGGTGCAACGGCGCCACAGGCTGCGGGTAAGATCCACACTGATTTTGAAAAAGGCTTTATCCGTGCCCAAACAATTTCATTTGAAGATTTTATTACTTACAAAGGTGAACAAGGTGCAAAAGAAGCAGGCAAAATGCGTGCTGAAGGGAAAGATTATATTGTTAAAGATGGCGATGTAATGAATTTCTTATTCAACGTCTGATCTACGAACAAATTTACTTATCTTGTCCAATACTCATCGATGAGATTTATGCTAAAAATCCGCGTGATAACGCGGATTTTTCTTTTATAAGCCCACCTATTTTTGATATTTCAAGACAAAATTTTGCAACCCCATATTAAGAAATTTTATTAATGGTTGAAGTGGCATTCAGGTTAACTATATTACAGTAATATTGCATCAAGCAAGGCCTAATCTACCGACATCACACTGATAAATTGATATTTTCAGCTATTCCTCAAACCATAATCACTAAACAAAGCATGAAGATTAATTACATATGACTGCTATGAATAAGTTATTTAGGCAAGAAGCCTTAGATAACCAAAAATCCAAATGGATGGGAAAAGCACTATTGATAGCAAAAATTCCAGCTTGGGTTATTTGTATTACTTCATTAACTTTTTTAACTGTTTTATTTATATTTATTACTTTTGGAAGTTATACAAGAAGAATTAGTGTTTATGGTGAAGTGATAACTAATCCTCATCCAATAAATATTTTATCCTCTCAACAAGGATTTATTTCAAAGACATTCGTCAAAGTCGGTGACAAAGTAAAAAAAGGTCAGAGAATTTATCAGGTAGATTTCAGCCAAATTACAGAGTCTGGCAAAATCAGTACTAATACAAAAAACTCCCTCAAAAATCAATTAATACAAGTCAATAATATTATTCAAAACCTGCAATATAATAAACGTATCACTTTAGAAAGCCTCGAAGAACAAAAAAAACAATATGAATTATCCCACGAGAAGGACAGAATTGTAGTTGAAAATGCACGACAGGGTATTGAATTTGCAAAAGAAAATATGAAAAACTACAAGAACTATCAGAAACGAGGTCTTATCACGAAAGATCAATTTAATAATTATGGGTACTCTTATTACCAGCAGCAAAACACATACCAAAATCTCTACAGTCAATATATCAGCGATTCATTAAAGATCACAAGTCTAAATAGTGATATCATGCTCAAACAAGCGGATTTTGATAAACAAATTTCACAATATAAAATTCAACGAGACGATCTACAGCGGCAGCTAGCCGAAATGGCGGCCAGTGGCGCCCTATTCATCACCTCCCCTATTGATGGACGTATTGAATCACTTGGATTTACCGTGGGGCAAATGGTCATTACAAATGACAATTTAGCTCAGGTGATCCCAAACGGTGTAGAACCAACTTATTATTTAATCCTATGGGTCCCTAATAATAGTTTACCCTATATTACAAAAGGTGATGCAATTAATATACGTTATGATGCCTTCCCATTTGAAAAATTCGGCCAGTTTTCAGGACATATCAATAACATTTCATATGTCCCGGCATCTTCTCAAGAAATGTCTCATTATAAAAGTTCACCGATAAATAAGATTGGGGAAAAAGCCGAGTCTTATTATAAGGTGTTAGTAAGTCTGGATAAGAACCAGTTTAGTTATAACGGAAAAAATTTATATTTATCTAATGGCATGAAAGCCCAGTCTACTTTCTTCCTTGAAAAAAGACCTCTTTATCAATGGATGTTCTCACCATTCTATGATATGAAAAAAACATTAACAGGCCCTAGCAATGAATAAAGCATCTTTTGACGTCATTACTGAAAAATTAAATTTAGGATTCAGAAGAAGAATCCCCAAAATTTTACAAACTGAAGCAGCCGAATGTGGATTAGCAAGTTTAGCAATGGTATTTCATTATCATGGGTTACAAATCGACTTATCCAGTTTACGCAGTCAGTTTGGAATTTCTACACGAGGGGCGACACTCCCTGCATTGATTAGCATAGCTACTACCCTCAAATTTAAAACCAGGGCTGTGTCGTTAGATCTTGATGAGCTTCATGCATTAAAACCCCCTTGTGTTTTACATTGGGATATGAATCATTTTGTTGTCTTAGTAAGTGTAAAAAAAAATAAAATTACTATCCATGATCCAGCATTTGGGCAACGGGTAATGAGTACTCAGGAGTTTTCCAAACACTTTACGGGTATTGCATTGGAATTATGGCCGGGTAATGATTTTACTCCTGTAAAAAAACAAAATAGATTACGTATTATCTCCTTGTTAAATAATATTCAAGGAATTAAATCTGCACTGGGGAAAATTTTCTTCTTATCGGTTGTCATAGAGGCTATTAATATACTGCTCCCAGTGGGGACACAATTGGTCATGGATCATGTTATCGTTGCTCAAGATCATAGCCTTTTAACTATTATTTGTTGTGGCTTGCTCTTCTTTATCTTATTTAGAGTCAGTGTATCAACGTTACGTAGCTGGATATCCATTACTATGGAAGCATTTGTTGATGTACAATGGAAATCAGGTGTATTCGACCACTTAATGAAATTACCGTTAGCTTACTTTGAAAAACGTAAGCTAGGTGATATTCAGTCACGCTTCGGTTCACTAAATATTATTCGCACAACTTTTACCCAAAATATTGTTAATGGAATTATTGACACCATTATGTTGATCAGCGTCTTTGTTATGATGCTGCTTTATGGTAACTGGCTAGTTTGGATTGTATCAGGGTTCACTATCATCTATATAATAGTCAGATTTCTGACATATCAATATTACAGACAGCTTTCTGAAGAACAGATAGTTAAAGAGGCCAGAGCAAACTCCCATTTTATGGAAACGTTATACAGTATTAATACTTTAAAGGCGTTGGGATTATGTGAAACTCGGGCAAAATCCTGGTTAAACCTGAATATTGATACCCTGAACTCAAATACTAAACTCAATAAGATAAGTTCAATTTTTAATATCATTAATGTTTTTATTACCACTTGTGAACAAATTATCATCCTGTGGTTAGGTGCATCATTAGTGATAGACAACCAAATGACTCTCGGAATGTTTGTTGCTTTTAACGCATACCGGGGACAATTTGCTGACAGAGCAAGTAATTTGATCGACATGGCAATTAAATTGCGCATGTTAAATTTACATAATGAAAGGATTGCCGATATCGTCCTTTCTGAGCCAGAAAGAGAAGTCCCTGCGCGGGAAATCGGCGTTTCAGGACAACCTGTTGATTTAACAGTTCATGATTTACATTATCAATATGATAGCTTATCAAAACCGGTGATATCCGGCTTTAATCTTAATGTCAAAGCGGGAGAAAGTGTGGCCATTGTTGGCCCATCTGGGGCTGGAAAAACAACACTCATGAAATTAATGAGTGGGTTATTAGAACCAGATAAAGGTACTATTTTAATGAACGGGCTTGATATTAATGTCATTGGTCTAAATAACTACCGGAAGTGTATTGCCTGTGTGTTGCAAGATGATAAATTACTTTCCGGCTCTATCGCTGAAAACATATCCGGTTTTGAACCTTCACCCAATATTGATCTTATACAAGAATGTGCTAAACGGTGCAGCATCCATGATGATATTTTATTGATGCCAATGGGGTATGAAACACTTATTGGTGAATTAGGCAATGGATTATCTGGTGGACAAATACAAAGGTTATTGATAGCCAGAGCGCTATATCGTCGTCCAAGTATTTTATTTATGGATGAAGCAACCAGCCATCTGGATTTAACTAATGAAGCGTATATCAACGAATCAATCTCTGCATTGAATATTACCAGAATTATTATTGCTCATAGACCATCAACAATTAAGTCTGCTGAGCGTGTTATCTCTATATCATAGATATCATTCATTTTTCAATTGATTTTCTTCTATACCTTAAAATATATAGTAAATATTTTTAGAAAAATCATTAGCCATTCTAATAGAGTGGCTAATGATTTATAACATACATAAAATTTAAAATTGATGCTTATAACTTATATGAATTAATTATCACATACGGGTTCGAGATATGGGGGGATAATTGGCCATTCACGATCAAAAAAGTGTAGAATATCATCAATTATTCCATTTTTATATTCGATAGTTTCTTTCAATAGATCGCCTTTATTTATAACAGAGCCAGCACCTGAGACTTGCCCTAATTCAATAGTTGTTAATTCTTTCATATATCGCCTCATTATTTCATAATTAATTACGATTGATATTAACTTCTTAGTACATTAATTAAAAAATCACATGAACTTAATATTATTCTATTTTATGAGTATGTACTCTGAAATTTGGAAGTTACTCATCATTGATACAATCAAGTATATCACAGCCAAGATTTCCCAAAGCATCTACCTCACCTTTAATAAATCCGCCTAAGTCTTTCGAAATATAGCCTTCATTGGAAAGGAAATCAACGGTATCATCAATTGTTTTACCAAAGGCGTGAATGCCGGCTTTTACTGCTTTACGCCAGTTAAAAGTACCACCTGCAACCTGCTCCAATTCAATAATTGTTAACTCTTTCATATATCACCTCATTACTTATTAGTATCATCATTTAACTAAATTAGAACCATAATACATAAATAGATAATGGTTTTAATTATGGTTCCAGAAAAATTAAAATAATTATAAAGTGAGACAAATAAATTTAAAAAATGACCCTAAAGTCATTGAATAAAATCTTTCTGTGACTCAGATCAAATTTATATTTTTCTGGAGCCAGATTTCTCTGCTGTTCTGATATCACCATAAATTATTCGTTCTTAACTTTTATTAAACAACCAACCATTTATCACATACTATTTTTGGAGTAGTGACTATTTTTCCCATTAGAAACTATTTTCATCATCAATAGATAAAAGAAACTGATAAGAAATTTAAAAATACTGATTTACTTGGTTACTTTCAATTTATCAATCATGACTTACTATGATCCGAGAATTAATATAAATCATATTAGCCTGAGTATAGCCTTACTATTATTTTTCCACAGAAAAACTATCAATATTTTTTAATAATATCTATACAGAACAAATGAATCTCATTCTTAGTTTGATCTGTTCTGTACAGAAAAAGAGAGAGATAAAGGAGGCAATAATCCAGTACACCAGAGGGATATACATACCGTTCAGCGGTATCCAACTACTTGCACCTGACAATGATATGATTATGCTATTCACACTACATTAATTAGCGATTCTGGAGAGGCAAACAAACTATGCAGAGTTCTCTTGACAGGCTGAATCACAATGAAACAGAAAAGACAACTCCTCACGATAATTATTTGGACACACAAGAGTGGCAAGAACTATTCGACCAATTTACCACCAATATCGGTGAAAAAGCGTTGTCTGAACTGGAAGAGAAGATTGCAGATGATCCTGTAGGTTATTGTTGCCGTGAACTAAACAAACCAGTGCATGGATTAGCAGAACTGGAGAGGAAATTCTCTTCGGTATTCATACCAGAAATTCCCATCGATACCGAAAAATATATCCAAAATTTGAATGAAGATGTTCTTAATCAAGTGATGCCTGTGTCATCCCCTACTTTTGTTGGTCATATGACATCAGCCCTTCCCAGACATTTACCTGCCCTTGGCAAGATATTAACGGCCCTGAATCAAAATTTAGTTAAACTGGAAACATCGCATGTTCTGACCGTGCTGGAACGCCAGGTATTGGGTATGATGCACAAATTGGTATACGGTTGTGATGAACGCTTTTATAAACAATGGCTGCACAGTGGTGATTATGCTCTGGCAGCCTTCTGTTCTGGCGGAACACTGGCTAATCTGACAGCCATGTGGGCATGCCGAAACCAGCTCATGCCAGCCGACGAAAATTTTACTGGTCTCAAACGTGAAGGGCTGGCCAGAGCTTTACTCCATTACGGTTACAATGGAGTGGCGATTTTAGTATCAGAACTAGGCCACTATTCACTGAAAAAAACCGTGGATGTGCTCGGCCTTGGACAAGATGCACTAATCAGTGTTGATGCCGATAAAAACGGACGGATTTGCATTGATTCCCTCTGCTCACACCTGAAAAATCTGCGTCAGCGCAATATCAAGCCCATGGCAATTGTCGGAATAGCGGGAACAACCGAAATCGGTTCAATCGATCCATTGGACATGCTGGCAGATATCGCCGAGCGCGAGCAGTGTCACTTCCATGTTGATGCTGCCTGGGGAGGCGCAAGCTTATTGTCAGAACGCTATCGACATTTATTCAAAGGCATTGAGCGCGCTGATACTGTGGCAATTGACGCTCATAAACAAATGTACGTCCCTATGGGAACAGGCATGGTACTGTTTCGCCAGCCTACTCTGACGGATTCTATTGCCCAACATGCTAATTATATTGTACGTAAGGGTTCAAAAGATTTAGGCCGCCACACGTTGGAAGGTTCACGCAGTGCGATGTCGCTTATGTTGCACAGTAACTTGCACCTGCTTGGCCGGCAGGGTTTTGCCCAATTAATAGATAGCAGTATCGAGAAGACACAGCAATTTGCAGACATTATCCGCCAGCAGGAAGACTTCGAATTAGTCAGCGAACCACAACTTTGTCTGCTTACTTACCGGTATATACCACCAATGGCATTGACGGCACTACGCAACGCCCCTGAATCTGTGCGGAAAAAACTACACGATACCCTGAATGTACTGAACCAAAATATCCAGTCTATGCAGTGGGCTACCGGAAAGTTTTTTGTCTCACGTACCAGTCTCAGGCCGGTACAATGGGATCGACAACCAACAACTGTTTTACGTGTTGTGCTAGCAAATCCATTGACGACTTTGAAAATACTTGAGTGCATGTTGGAAGATCAACGCAAACTGGCACAGCAAAGTCCGTTATGGCAAACCTTACAGAACTTAATCAATTGAGATAACTTAATATCCGCTTCATCTTTCAAGTGATAATTCGAACTCTATTGGGCATATACCCAATAGAGATTTTGGGATGATATGTATAAAAAAACAGAGCGAAACAGTCATTCCAGAATTAAATCTATCCACCACCTAAATAATACTTGTATTATTTAACCGCTTCAGCGATTAAATAAATAATATTTAAAACCAAATCTTTTAACTCAAATAAATATTTATAATGTCAGATCACCTTTTCACTCCTTTGCTATACAAGAAGTGAGAAAGTGCAACTAACAAAGCCGGTCAAATCTCTGGAAGCACAGACAACGCTATGTTTATACGTATATGTTTATAATTATTTAATTATAACTATATGTTTATAACTTACATGTTTATAACTACATTGACCACGCTGAGTGGTCGTAACCAACAAAGAGGCAATTTAAAAGATGGAAGGAATGTCTATTATGTTAATGAAATGATATAGAATCGCATAAAAGTACACCTACGTTACTATCTGATTACTTAGAGAAATTATTTATTCTCCTTTATCCCACAATTACAAATAAACTCTATCAATTAATGTCATATCTATTACAACCCATTACACATTAATTGTGACTTTTATCACGATTTAAATTCATTCATATTTATGTTTATAAATCTTCCTTGAAATTTCACCAGAAAAAAATAACCATGTTGAGTCTCATTGACCAGTATATATTTTTTATATTACTCATAATCTCCTATAATGGTTTATTCTTATGACACTAATAGCTTATCTCTATCGTCAATCCTGGATATTGTTGTTTTTATCAACAATATTTGCATTAATCAGCGGGTTTGCCGGTGCATCAGTAGTAGGCATGATTAGCCAGGGAATTACAGGTGCAGCTAATCTCTCAACATTTATCTGGAACTTCTTTGGTATCTGTATTCTTTTTTTTATTACTAAAACTTTATCAGAAATTCTGCTATCACATTTAACTCAGGCAGCGATTTATTCCCTGCGATTGAGTCTGAGTAATAAAATATTACGGGCACCTTTTAAGAAGCTGAATAATATCGGGAAACATGGCCTGTTAGCTGTTCTGACCAAAGATGTCGATGTATTTATACACTCTTTTATGTTAGCGCCAACCGTCTTTGGCAATATCACACTTATTATCGCTTGTTTCGGCTACTTAGCCTGGATTTCCTGGCAACTGTTTATCATTCTGACCATTGTCTGTCTGCTCACAATGTATATCTTCTATTTTTTGGAAAAGCGCCCTATACGCTTGATGGAAGAAATGCGTGAGCAAGTAGATAAGATATACCTCAGCTTCCAACAACTAATTGATGGCAGCAAAGAGTTAAAACTCAATAGCCAGAAAGGCAATGCATTTATTGACAGAGTCATTTCTCCCGGAGCAAAAAAATTCAAAGAGATCTGCATTAAAACAAATAATAACTACGCCTGGGTACTGAATGCCGGTTCGGTGGTCTTTTATATTGTCATCGGCTTGATGATTTTTGTTGTACCTATCTGGTTACCTCAAGAGCCTTCTAATTTGATGACAGTCACTCTGATTGTTCTATTTTTATCCGGCCCAATCAGTGAAGTGATCGGCGCCATTCCGGAATTAAGACAAGCCGAAATTTCACTACAAAAAATGAAACGACTGGATAGCCAGTTGGAAGAATCTCTGTATATACAGCAAGCTAATACACAAAACCCATTTGCAAATGAACAACCACTATCACTTGAATTGAAAGATGTTGTTCACCACTACACGACCGACAAAGAAGATCGGGAGTTTAAGCTAGGGCCGATGAGTCTGACTATTTCTCAAGGCGAAATCATTTTTATTGTTGGTGGAAACGGAAGTGGAAAGACAACACTTGCCATGCTGTTAGTCGGTTTGTTCGAACAAGAATCCGGCTCTATCTGGCTTAATGGTATAAAAATGGATAAGACAAATAATGAACATTATCGCCAATATTTTTCAGCCGTTTTCTCTAATTACCATTTATTCGATCAATTGTTAAATACCGGGGCAAATGTTACCGAAAAAGCAACTCATTATATTGAAGCTTTAAACATGAGCCATAAAGTTAAAATCGTTGACGGACAATTCTCGACAACTGAACTTTCAGCCGGTCAGAGAAAACGCTTAGCCTTAGTATCTGCTTATCTGGAAGATCGTCCTATTTATCTATTTGATGAATGGGCAGCGGATCAAGACCCTGTATTTAAAAGAATATTCTATACAGAATTACTGCCGGAACTAAAAGCTCGTGGTAAGACTGTTATTGTTATTAGCCATGATGATGCATATTTTGATATTGCAGAACGCGTAATTAAGTTGGAAGATGGACACATTAAAGAGATAAACGCTAATAGCTATTATTCTGGCTAAAAATGATCTAGATCAAAGACAACCTACTTATTATAAATATATCCTCGCCCATTTTAAGAGCCTCGTTAAACAGGCTCTTTTTTTATAGAATATATATTATTATTTAGATTGCTATGTAATATAAAATATTCATAATAATAACACTTATTACCTATAATAAAATTAGATATAAAAGAAAGGGAATATCACTATGTAAAGTTTTTTCATTTAATATATAATCTAACACCTTAAATACCATAATAAAGGCAAAGTACAGTTTATATACAAAATGAGATTAACTTATAACTTTCCTGTGAAATGCCATTCATATCACCGTAATGGTTTTTTTTATTGCGTTGAACTTCCACCGCATTAATTTTCTGCCGGAAAATAAATTTATTGAACTTTATTTGACCAATATTTTTGGCCTTAAATTCTGTTCTTATTTTTTTGTTTTATCAGTTCTCAAATTTTTATTTTTCCATATACCCATAAAAGGGGAGCTATAAAATGAATTATCCTGAAACATTGAATTCATTTGCTTTATCAGAAGCACAAAGCAGCCGTTGGTTTCAATATCAAATTAACCCGGCCCAGAGGGGACAGAGTAATAATGCATTTTGTGCCAGAGTTAAAGGCTTAACTGCTGAAAAATTAGAAAACGCGCTCAATCAACTGATAAAACGCCACCCTATGTTACGGGCCAGTTTTGGTCAATATGACGGTAAGTTAGGATACCAAATAGCAGAAAATGCTGCGATTAAGATCACAAGACATGATGCCAGAGATCTGAGTGAGGAAACGCTGCAACAAGTTGTCTGTAATGATTGTTGGTACGCTTTCGATCTGGAGAATCCACTGCGTGTTTATGCCAGTTGGTATCAATATCATGATCAGGAAAACATCATGGTATTAACCTTTGACCACATTGTTGTCGATGGCTGGTCCTATTGGATATTACTGGAGGAGCTGGGTAATCTCTTATCTGGACAAGAATTGCCTCCGGCATCAAAACTCAGTTACCAAGACTATGTTATCTGGCAACAACAATGGCTGGACAGTAACAGTGCAAAAAAACAACAACAATTCTGGTGCGATAACCTGAGCAATTATTTAACAGAATTACAATTACCTACCAGCAATAAATCAAACATTAATCAATCCCCTTCAGCAATAAATAGGATCACGCTTCCCCGTAAGCTTCCCGAAACGCTGGCTGCAAAACTGCATACGTTAGCAACGAAATACGGTAATAGCCTGTTTGCTATTTTTCTGGCAGCCTATCAAATTCTGTTACATCGCTATACTGGTCAGGATGATATTCTTGTCGGCTCTATAATGCCGGGCCGCAGCCGGGCTGCCTGGGGTAAATTAGTCGGTGAATTTGTCAACCCGGTTGCCTTACGTGCTCAGATCAATGGCAGGATAACTGTACAGGAACATATCTTACAGGCGGCTAAAATTATTCGCCAGGCGATTGAGAACCAAAAATATCCTTTCCCCAAAATCCTGGAACAAATTAAGTTACAACGTAACACCAATACCCATCTTGTTTTCCAAACGACCATAACTTTCCAACAACCCAGATATGTCAGTAACCTGCCATCGTTATGGATGGATCAGAGTGGCAGTAATACAGTGCATTGGGGGGGAGCAGAACTGCGATCTTTCACATATCCTTATTATGGCGATATGCCTGTTCCATTGATGGTTAATATAATAAAAGTCGATCAACAGATTAATTGCGGTTTCCATTATGATACTAAATTGTTCGATGCTGAGTTAATCACTCAACTTATGGACAATTATTTCACCTTACTGGCAGCAATGGCCGATGATGATCAACAGACTATCGACAGCTTACCGTTGATGGATGAATCAGAACGCCAACACATTCTCTATAATTTTAATGCAACTGACGTCTCCTACCCGCAAAATGTTCTGCTTCACCAACTATTCGAACAACAAGTCAACTATGCGCCGGCAGCAATTGCACTGGTTTGTGATAACCAGCAATTGACTTACCAGGAATTGAATCGTCAGGCCAATAAACTCGCACACGCTTTCGTTGCCGCTGGTATTCAGGCAGATAATCGTATCGGTCTCTGCATGGAACGTAGCCCGGATATGGTCATCGCGTTGCTAGGAATATTAAAAGCGGGTGCAGCTTATGTTCCTCTCGATCCAGAATATCCGGCGGATCGTCTCAGGTATATTCTGACCGACAGTGAACCGGCACTTGTCCTGAGCCATCATGGGTTACAAAGCCACTTACCAGACACTCATGTTCCTTTGTGGATATGGGAAAACGAAGAATTTCAGGCAACTATCGCTAATCAGCGGGAAGATAATCTCGCTGTCATCGATTTGGGGCTGACATCACGTAATTTGGCTTATGTCCTGTATACTTCAGGGTCAACAGGTTTACCTAAAGGAGTAATGAATGAGCATCGTGGTGTCGTTAACCGCTTGCTTTGGGCTAAAGATGAATATCAATTGAACCCTAACGATCTCGTCTTGCAGAAAACCCCATTCAGTTTCGATGTTTCAGTATGGGAATTTTTCCTGCCTTTGCTTTCCGGTGCTAAATTAGTTATGGCACGTCCCGGAGGTCACAAAGATCCCCTTTATTTGCTGGAAGAGATTGAATCCAGAGGTATCACAACTATCCATTTTGTTCCCTCTATGTTGCAAAGTTTCATTCATCTCACTCCGGCAGGACGTTGCCCTTCTTTACGTCAGATTTTGTGTAGTGGAGAAGCCTTACCCTATTCCCTGCAACAACAGTGCCTATCTCACTTCCCTCATAGTGAACTGCATAATTTATATGGCCCGACTGAAGCCGCAATTGACGTAACATCCTGGCGTTGTGGATCAGAAAAATATGTCGATTTAGTACCAATTGGTCATCCTATCGCCAATACACAAATCTATATCCTGGATAAACTTGGCCGGCTTGTTCCTATTGGAGTGACCGGGGAGATCCATATTGGTGGTATTGGTGTTGCCCGCGGTTACTTAAATCGTCCTGAACTAACGGCGGAACGTTTTGTTCATGATCCATTCAGCAATCGCCCGGATGCACGGATGTATAAAACGGGAGATTTGGGGCGTTGGCTACCTGATGGCAGCATTGATTATCTGGGGCGTAATGATTTTCAGGTCAAGATACGAGGAAATCGCATTGAGTTGGAAGAAATCGAAACTCATCTGGCCCAATGTGCTGGTGTTCAGCAAGTTGTGGTTGTTGCACGAACATATGACTCAGCAGATACAAGGCTGGCCGCCTACATCATCCCGCAATCAGATACTCCACTAAATATTCCCGAACTGCGGGAACAATTGGGTAATAGCCTGCCTGATTACATGATCCCTAGCGCATTTGTCATGTTGGATGCTTTCCCACTGACATTAAGTGGCAAATTGGATCGCCGCGCTCTCCCCATTCCTGATCACTCGTCTGTGAGCACAAAAGAATACGCAGCACCACAAGGTGAAATTGAAGAACAACTGGCTGATATCTGGCAAACGGTATTGAAGATAGATCGTATCGGACGTTATGACAATTTCTTTGAGCTCGGTGGTCACTCACTCTTGGTTTTACAACTTCAATCAAGAATTAATGAAATCTTTGATGTTGATATCTCTATCCAGCAATTGTTTGCACATCCTTCTATCTGTCAGCTTGAAGAATGCATTATCAACGCTCAATTACTGCAATTTGATATAGATTCCCTACAAAATATCTATAAATCAATGGAATAAATCTGGCTCTCAAATGGTACTTAAACATGAATAATAATGAATTAACATCTTTACCATTAGCTGAACGGAAAAGACTACTTGAGTTGGCCAAAACTGCCAAGCTATCTCGTCAACATACACAAAAAGCAGAAATTCGTCCCCAAGCCCGTAACGGCGATGTGCCATTATCCTGGACACAACAACGCCTGTGGTTTCTGACCCAATTAGATCCCGCAGCCCAGACAGCGTATCACATGTCAATAGGGCTACATCTACAAGGTCAGCTTAACCTGAATGCGCTACAAGCGGCTTTGGATCGGATTGTTGCCCGCCATGAGAGCCTGCGGACAACTTTTGTGGCTATTGAGGGTACTGCCCGGCAAGTTATCGGGGATGCCAACAGTGGTTTTACTTTGACGACTGAAGATATCAGCCATTTACCAGGACCAGAACAACAAACAACAGTTGAAGAGCGCGCCCACCTTGAAGCTGTCAAGCCTTTCGATTTTACCTGTGGACCATTACTCAGAGGGCATTTGCTCCGTTTAGCAGCAAACGAACATGTTCTGTTGTTGACCCAGCATCACATTATTTCAGATGGCTGGTCAGTCAAGATATTGATACATGAACTCTCTGCTCTTTATCAGGCTTTCAGTCAGAGGCAACCCGATCCATTACCTGAATTGAAGCTCCAATATGCTGACTATGTTCTCTGGCAACAACAGTGGCTACAAGGCGATATACTGGAAACTCAACTAAATTACTGGCGTAATCGTTTACAGGGTGCACCTGAATTGCTCGAATTACCCACCGACAACCCTCGTCCGATACAACAGAGTTACAGAGGTAACCGCGTCGATCTGGCATTTTCACCAGAATTAAGTACGGGATTAAAAAACCTCAGCCAACGTCATGGCACAACTTTATTTATGACGTTGATGGCAGGTTGGGCAGTGCTGCTTTCCCGCATCAGTGGGCAATCCGATCTGGTGATAGGCACGCCAATTGCCAACCGTCCACAGCATGAGCTGGAGCCTTTAATCGGTTTCTTTGCCAATACACTGGCGTTACGCATTCAATTAGATGACAACCCAAATGTCAGCGAATTGCTGGCTCAAGTGAAAAATTGTGCATTAAGCGCTTATGAGCATCAGAATTTACCATTTGAACAATTGGTCGAAGCTCTGCGACCAACTCGCAGTTTAAGTCATAGTCCTATTTTCCAGGTTATGCTGACTCTCGATAATAAATCAGAACAAAGGAATTTTGAGTTAGCAGGACTAAAACTGCGTGAACTTCCTCTGGTCAGAGAAAGCGCTTACTTTGATTTGACGCTGTCACTCAATGACACCGAAGACGGGTTAATCGGTGAACTGGAATACGCCAGTGATCTGTTTGACCCGGCCACAGTTGAACGTATGGCGGGGCATCTGCAAACCCTGCTGACGGCGATGGTGGCTGATGACAGCCAGACGGTGGCCGATCTGCCGCTCTTAACGCCGTCTGAGCGGACTCAGCTACTGACAGAATTTAATGCCCCTGCCGTCAGTTACCCGCCGGATCTGCTGCTGCAACAACTTTTCGAACAGCAAGTAGCCAACTCACCGGCTGCCACCGCGCTGGTGTACGGCGAACAGCAACTGAGTTATGCCGAACTGAACCGGCAGGCTAACCAACTGGCCCATGCCCTGATAGCGGCCGGTGTACAGCCGGATGACCGTGTCGCCATTTGTGTTGAGCGCGGCGCTGATATGATTGTTGGTCTGTTCGGTATCCTGAAAGCCGGGGCCGGTTATGTGCCGTTAGATCCGGATTACCCGACCGGGCGGCTGAATTACATACTGGCCGACTGTGCCCCTAAACTGCTCTTGACCCAGCAACAGTTACAACACCGCCTCACCACCGATATGCCGGTCTGGGTCATGGATCACCCCGATTATCTGAGCACGCTGGCCCGGCACCCCGGCCACAACCCGGCCCCCCAGCAACTGGGGCTGGCCCCGCATCATCTGGCTTATATCATCTATACCTCCGGCTCCACCGGGCAGCCCAAAGGGGTGATGATTGAACACCGCAACGTGGTCAATTTTGTCCATGTCCAGCGCCAGACCAATGCCCTGATCCCGGCGGACCGGGTACTGCAATTTACCTCGGTGGCCTTTGATACCACCGTCTCCGATATTTTCGCTACCCTGGCCACCGGGGCAACGTTAGTGCTGCGCCCGGCGCACCTGCGTATTCCGGATAACGCCTTTAGCCAGTTCCTACAGACACAGGCGATCACCGTCTGCGATTTACCCACCGCATTCTGGCACCTGTGGGTACAGGAGATGGCGGCCGGCCGCTGTGGTTTCAGCCCGTCTTTACGGCTGGTGATTGTCGGCGGGGAAAAAGCCGAGCTGCGTCACTTCAATACCTGGCAATCGTTAGCCGAAACCCAGTCCTGCCGCTGGATTAACTCCTACGGCCCAACAGAAACCACCGTGATTGCCACGGTATGGCAACCGGATACCCCGGCAACTTGTCCCGCCGGCTCAGTGCCCATCGGTTACCCCCTGACCAACTCCCGTCTTTATATTCTGGATACCCAGGGGCAACCGGTGCCTGTCGGGGTGGCCGGTGAAATCCATATCGGCGGTGCCGGCGTGGCCCGCGGGTATCTGAACCGCCCAGACCTGACCCGTGAACGCTTTGTCTCCGATCCGTTCAGTGATCACGCCGGGGCCCGGATGTATAAAACCGGCGACTTAGGCCGCTGGCTGCCGGACGGCACCATTGAATACCGGGAGCGCAATGATTTTCAGGTCAAGATCCGCGGCTTCCGGATTGAACTGGGGGAAATTGAAGCCCAACTGGCGCAGTGTGACGGCGTCAAAGATGCGATTGTTGTGGCCCGTGAAGATGAAAGCGGCAATAAACGCCTGGTGGCCTATCTGGTGCCGCAGCCTGAAATTACCCTGGATCTGGTGCAATTACGTGAACAGCTCAGTACCCGCCTGATGGACTATATGCTGCCCGGCGCCTATGTCATCTTAGACGCCTTCCCTGTGACTCCGAATGGCAAACTGGACCGCAACGCACTGCCCGCCCCGGACAGTGCGGCACTTGTGCGCCGTGAATATGCCGCACCACAGGGTGAAATTGAACAGACACTGGCTGAAATCTGGCAAGATTTATTGGGTGTAGAACAAATCGGCCGCCACGATAATTTCTTTGAACTGGGCGGGCATTCGTTATTGACCGTACAGGTTGCCGCCCGTTTACGGGAGAAGCTGAACCTGGAAGTGACACTGCAAGATCTGTTCACTCACCCGGTACTGGCCGATTTAGCCCCGTCACTGGTGCATGCCGCCCAATCCGTCCAGCCGGTTATCCCGCTGATTTTACCGGCGGACCGCCAGCAGCCGTTACCCCTTTCCTGGGCGCAGCAACGGCTCTGGTTCCTGGCACAACTGGACAGCGCCGCCCAGGCCGCCTATCACATCGCCGGGGGCTTAGATGCCTGCACGGCGTTTTAAATCTGGCCGCCCTGCAAGCGGCACTGGATCGCATTGTGGCCCGTCATGAAATTCTGCGCACCACGATCACCGTTATTAACGGGGAAGCGCGTCAGATTATCGCTGAGGCTGACCGGGGTTTTGCCCTGATATACCAAGATCTCAGCCCGTTATCCCCGGCAGCGCAGCAAACCGCACTGGACGCGGCAACACAAGCGGAAGCCCGGCAGGATTTTGATTTCGTGCAAGGGCCGTTAGTCCGCGCCCAATTGCTGAAGCGCGCGGATCAACACCATATTCTGCTGGTGACCCAGCACCATATTATCTCTGATGGCTGGTCGCTGACAGTCCTGACGAAAGAGTTCTCAGCCCTTTATCAGGCCTTCTGCCAACAACAGCCTGATCCGCTGCCACCACTGCCTATCCAGTACGCTGACTACGCCCTGTGGCAGCGCCAATGGTTGCAGGGAGACAGGCTGGACCAGCAGGTGAATTACTGGCGCAGTGCACTACAGGATGCGCCGGTTTTGCTGGAACTGCCTGCCGACCGCGTCCGTCCGCTGGAACAAAGCTACCGGGGAGATCTGGTTCATTTTTCTCTGTCCCCGGCCCTGAACACCGGTTTACATGCCCTGAGCCAGCGTCATGGCACCACCCTGTTTATGACCCTGCTGGCCGGCTGGGCAGTTTTGCTGTCACGGCTCAGCGGACAACCCGATGTGGTTATCGGCACGCCGGTTGCCAACCGCCAGTACCGTGAGTTAGAGCCGTTGATAGGTTTCTTCGCCAATACACTGGCCTTAAGAGTCCGGCTGGAGGATAACCCTACCATCAAACAGTTATTAGCCCGTGTTAAGGCCCATGCGCTGGACGCCTACGCCCATCAGGATTTGCCTTTTGAGCAATTAGTGGAGGCATTACAACCGCCACGCAGCCTGAGTCACAGCCCGATATTTCAGGTGATGATGGATTTGGATAATACCTCCCGTCAACAACGTTTTGATCTGCCGGAATTAACGCTCAGTGCACTGCCGTTAGACAGAAAAACCACCCAGTTTGATTTGTCACTGTCACTCAATGACACCGAAAACGGGTTAATCGGTGAACTGGAATACGCCAGTGATCTGTTTGACCCGGCCACAGTTGAACGTATGGCGGGGCATCTGCAAACCCTGCTGACGGCGATGGTGGCTGATGACAGCCAGACGGTGGCCGATCTGCCGCTCTTAACGCCGTCTGAGCGGACTCAGCTACTGACAGAATTTAATGCCCCTGCCGTCAGTTACCCGCCGGATCTGCTGCTGCAACAACTTTTCGAACAGCAAGTAGCCAACTCACCGGCTGCCACCGCGCTGGTGTACGGCGAACAACAACTGAGTTATGCCGAACTGAACCGGCAGGCTAACCAACTGGCCCATGCCCTGATAGCAGCCGGTGTACAGCCGGATGACCGTGTCGCCATTTGTGTTGAGCGCGGCGCTGATATGATTGTTGGTCTGTTCGGTATCCTGAAAGCCGGGGCCGGTTATGTGCCGTTAGATCCGGATTACCCGACCGGGCGGCTGAATTATATACTGGCCGACTGTGCCCCTAAACTGCTCTTGACCCAGCAACAGTTACAACACCGCCTCACCACCGATATGCCGGTCTGGGTCATGGATCACCCCGATTATCTGAGCACGCTGGCCCGGCACCCCGGCCACAACCCGGCCCCCCAGCAACTGGGGCTGGCCCCGCATCATCTGGCTTATATCATCTATACCTCCGGCTCCACCGGGCAGCCCAAAGGGGTGATGATTGAACACCGCAACGTGGTCAATTTTGTCCACGTCCAGCGCCAGACCAATGCCCTGATCCCGGCGGACCGGGTACTGCAATTTACCTCGGTGGCCTTTGATACCACCGTCTCCGATATTTTCGCTACCCTGGCCACCGGGGCAACGTTAGTGCTGCGCCCGGCGCACCTGCGTATTCCGGATAACGCCTTTAGCCAGTTCCTACAGACACAGGCGATCACCGTCTGCGATTTACCCACCGCATTCTGGCACCTGTGGGTACAGGAGATGGCGGCCGGCCGCTGTGGTTTCAGCCCGTCTTTACGGCTGGTGATTGTCGGCGGGGAAAAAGCCGAGCTGCGTCACTTCAATACCTGGCAATCGTTAGCCGAAACCCAGTCCTGCCGCTGGATTAACTCCTACGGCCCAACAGAAACCACCGTGATTGCCACGGTATGGCAACCGGATACCCCGGCAACTTGTCCCGCCGGCTCAGTGCCCATCGGTTACCCCCTGACCAACTCCCGTCTTTATATTCTGGATACCCAGGGGCAACCGGTGCCTGTCGGGGTGGCCGGTGAAATCCATATCGGCGGTGCCGGCGTGGCCCGCGGGTATCTGAACCGCCCAGACCTGACCCGTGAACGCTTTGTCTCCGATCCGTTCAGTGATCACGCCGGGGCCCGGATGTATAAAACCGGCGACTTAGGCCGCTGGCTGCCGGACGGCACCATTGAATACCGGGAGCGCAATGATTTTCAGGTCAAGATCCGCGGCTTCCGGATTGAACTGGGGGAAATTGAAGCCCAACTGGCGCAGTGTGACGGCGTCAAAGATGCGATTGTTGTGGCCCGTGAAGATGAAAGCGGCAATAAACGCCTGGTGGCCTATCTGGTGCCGCAGCCTGAAATTACCCTGGATCTGGTGCAATTACGTGAACAGCTCAGTACCCGCCTGATGGACTATATGCTGCCCGGCGCCTATGTCATCTTAGACGCCTTCCCTGTGACTCCGAATGGCAAACTGGACCGCAACGCACTGCCCGCCCCGGACAGTGCGGCACTTGTGCGCCGTGAATATGCCGCACCACAGGGTGAAATTGAACAGACACTGGCTGAAATCTGGCAAGATTTGTTGGGCGTAGAACAAATCGGCCGCCACGATAATTTCTTTGAACTGGGCGGGCATTCGTTATTGACCGTACAGGTTGCCGCCCGTTTACGGGAGAAGCTGAACCTGGAAGTGACACTGCAAGATCTGTTCACTCACCCGGTACTGGCCGATTTAGCCCCGTCACTGGTGCATGCCGCCCAATCCGTCCAGCCGCTGATTTTACCGGCGGACCGCCAGCAGCCGTTACCCCTTTCCTGGGCGCAGCAACGGCTCTGGTTCCTGGCACAACTGGACAGCGCCGCCCAGGCCGCCTATCACATCGCCGGGGGCTTAGAACTGCACGGCGTTTTAAATCTGGCCGCCCTGCAAGCGGCACTGGATCGCATTGTGGCCCGTCATGAAATTCTGCGCACCACGATCACCGTTATTAACGGGGAAGCGCGTCAGATTATCGCTGAGGCTGACCGGGGTTTTGCCCTGATATACCAAGATCTCAGCCCGTTATCCCCGGCAGCGCAGCAAACCGCATTGGACGCGGCAACACAAGCGGAAGCCCGGCAGGATTTTGATTTCGTGCAAGGGCCGTTAGTCCGCGCCCAATTGCTGAAGCGCGCGGATCAACACCATATTCTGCTGGTGACCCAGCACCATATTATCTCTGATGGCTGGTCGCTGACGGTCCTGACGAAAGAGTTCTCAGCCCTTTATCAGGCCTTCTGCCAACAACAGCCTGATCCGCTGCCACCACTGCCTATCCAGTACGCTGACTACGCCCTGTGGCAGCGCCAATGGTTGCAGGGAGACAGGCTGGACCAGCAGGTGAATTACTGGCGCAGTGCACTACAGGATGCGCCGGTTTTGCTGGAACTGCCTGCCGACCGCGTCCGTCCGCTGGAACAAAGCTACCGGGGAGATCTGATTCATTTTTCTCTGTCCCCGGCCCTGAGCACCGGTTTACATGCCCTGAGCCAGCGTCATGGCACCACCCTGTTTATGACCCTGCTGGCCGGCTGGGCAGTTTTGCTGTCACGGCTCAGCGGACAACCCGATGTGGTTATCGGCACGCCGGTTGCCAACCGCCAGTACCGTGAGTTAGAGCCGTTGATAGGTTTCTTCGCCAATACACTGGCCTTAAGAGTCCGGCTGGAGGATAACCCTACCATCAAACAGTTATTAGCCCGTGTTAAGGCCCATGCGCTGGACGCCTACGCCCATCAGGATTTGCCTTTTGAGCAATTAGTGGAGGCATTACAACCGCCACGCAGCCTGAGTCACAGCCCGATATTTCAGGTGATGATGGATTTGGATAATACCTCCCGTCAACAACGTTTTGATCTGCCGGAATTAACGCTCAGTGCACTGCCGTTAGACAGAAAAACCACCCAGTTTGATTTGTCACTGTCACTCAATGACACCGAAAACGGGTTAATCGGTGAACTGGAATACGCCAGTGATCTGTTTGACCCGGCCACGGTTGAACGTATGGCGGGGCATCTGCAAACCCTGCTGACGGCGATGGTGGCTGATGACAGCCAGACGGTGGCCGATCTGCCGCTCTTAACGCCGTCTGAGCGGACTCAGCTACTGACAGAATTTAATGCCCCTGCCGTCAGTTACCCGCCGGATCTGCTGCTGCAACAACTTTTCGAACAGCAAGTAGCCAACTCACCGGCCGCCACCGCGCTGGTGTACGGCGAACAGCAACTGAGTTATGCCGAACTGAACCGGCAGGCTAACCAACTGGCCCATGCCCTGATAGCGGCCGGTGTACAGCCGGATGACCGTGTCGCCATTTGTGTTGAGCGCGGCGCTGATATGATTGTTGGTCTGTTCGGTATCCTGAAAGCCGGGGCCGGTTATGTGCCGTTAGATCCGGATTACCCGACCGGGCGGCTGAATTATATACTGGCCGACTGTGCCCCTAAACTGCTCTTGACCCAGCAACAGTTACAACACCGCCTCACCACCGATATGCCGGTCTGGGTCATGGATCACCCCGATTATCTGAGCACGCTGGCCCGGCACCCCGGCCACAACCCGGCCCCCCAGCAACTGGGGCTGGCCCCGCATCATCTGGCTTATATCATCTATACCTCCGGCTCCACCGGGCAGCCCAAAGGGGTGATGATTGAACACCGCAACGTGGTCAATTTTGTCCATGTCCAGCGCCAGACCAATGCCCTGATCCCGGCGGACCGGGTACTGCAATTTACCTCGGTGGCCTTTGATACCACCGTCTCCGATATTTTCGCTACCCTGGCCACCGGGGCAACGTTAGTGCTGCGCCCGGCGCACCTGCGTATTCCGGATAACGCCTTTAGCCAGTTCCTACAGACACAGGCGATCACCGTCTGCGATTTACCCACCGCATTCTGGCACCTGTGGGTACAGGAGATGGCGGCCGGCCGCTGTGGTTTCAGCCCGTCTTTACGGCTGGTGATTGTCGGCGGGGAAAAAGCTGAGCTGCGTCACTTCAATACCTGGCAATCGAGCCGAAACCCAGTCCTGCCGCTGGATTAACTCCTACGGCCCAACAGAAACCACCGTGATTGCCACGGTATGGCAACCGGATACCCCGGCAACTTGTCCCGCCGGCTCAGTGCCCATCGGTTACCCCCTGACCAACTCCCGTCTTTATATTCTGGATACCCAGGGGCAACCGGTGCCTGTCGGGGTGGCCGGTGAGATCCATATCGGCGGTGCCGGCGTGGCCCGCGGGTATCTGAACCGCCCAGACCTGACCCGTGAACGCTTTGTCTCCGATCCGTTCAGTGATCACGCCGGGGCCCGGATGTATAAAACCGGCGACTTAGGCCGCTGGCTGCCGGACGGCACCATTGAATACCGGGAGCGCAATGATTTTCAGGTCAAGATCCGCGGCTTCCGGATTGAACTGGGGGAAATTGAAGCCCAACTGGCGCAGTGTGACGGCGTCAAAGATGCGATTGTTGTGGCCCGTGAAGATGAAAGCGGCAATAAACGCCTGGTGGCCTATCTGATCCCTCAATCTATAACAACGCAATCTATAACAACACTGGATATCATTCAGTTGCGTGAACAACTGAGTACCCGCCTGATGGAGTACATGCTACCTAGTGCCTATGTCATCTTAGACGCCTTCCCTGTGACTCCGAATGGCAAACTGGATCGTAAAGCGCTACCCGCTCCCGACCGCTCCGCTATTATCAGTCGGGAATATCAGGCACCTCAGGGGGAAACTGAACAGCAATTAGCATCTGTTTGGCAAGCCTTGTTGGGACTGGAGCAAGTTGGACGTCATGACAATTTCTTTGAATTAGGCGGGCATTCGTTGCTGGTTGTCAGTTTAATCGAAGAACTTCGTCAGCGAGGTTTCACTCTGGAAGTCAGTACCGTCTTCTCCTCTCCAACATTGATGGCAATGGCCGCACGCCTGATGGATACAGTATTGGATGATACTGTTACATATGATGTACCACCTAACCTCATTACTGACGATTGCCAATCCATCACACCGCAAATGTTACCGTTAGTTACTCTGACTCAGGATCACATTGACCAGATTGTGACTCATGTTGCTGGTGGTGTGACCAATGTTCAGGATATCTATCCGGTTGGGCCGTTACAGGAAGGAATTTTGTTCCATCATTTGCTGGAAACAAAAGGCGATATTTATCTGGACAATCTGCTGATGAGTTTTGACAGCCGGGCACGTCTGGATACTTTCCTGCTGACATTGCAACAGGTCATTGACCGCCACGATATTCTACGCAGTGCATTTCATTGGGATAACCTGCCGGAGCCTGTGCAGGTAGTTTACCGCCATGCACCTCTGCCAGTCATCGAATCAGAGCTGTCATCTGATATCGACACTGTACAACAATTACGTGATGCGACAGACCCCCGTTTAATACGGATGGATATCACCAAAGCACCTTTATTGGCCGCCAATATTGCCAAAGATCCACAAACTGACTGTTGGCATTTGGCATTGCTCTACCACCATTTGGTTTGTGACCATTTGTCACTGGAAATGATCTTCAATGAAGTTGAAATGTTACTGCTTGGGCAAAAAGACCCATTACCGCCTTCTCTGCCTTACCGTAACTTTATCGCCCAGATCCGTTCGGTGCCAATTGAAAAACATCAAACCTATTTCCACCAGCTTTTGGGTGATGTGGATGAACCTACTCTGCCTTTTGACTTACTTGATGTACAAGGTAATCACGATGAACACGACGATTCAGATGAAAACAGTAAGATAGAAGAAGCTGAATTTGCTTTAGATGATGAATTAGCTCATCAGATACGTGACTGTGCCCGTCAACAGGGAGTCAGTGCCGCTGTTCTGTTCCATGTGGCGTGGGCACAAGTTCTCGCACAATGCAGCGGACGGGAAGATGTTGTTTTCGGTACAGTCTTATTGGGTCGTTCTCAACGAGGAACGGATACCACTCAAGTACTCGGCATGTTCATCAATACTCTGCCTGTACGTATTATGTTACAGGAACGTACTGCGCAACAGGTAGTACAGGAAACTTACCAGCAACTCAGTGCATTACTAGAGCATGAACAGACCCCGTTAGCTATCGCCCAACGTTGCAGTGGTATTCAGGCACCTCAGCCACTTTTTAGTAGTCTGCTCAATTTCCGTCATAGCCAACGATACGATCAACAAGCGGGTTCACCAGTTTGGGAAGGTATTCAGACGTTCAGCAGTGAAGAACGCAGTAATTACCCCTTGTCATTGGATGTGGATGATTTTGAAAATGGCTTTGCGTTAACGGCTCAATGTAACCGTCAGGTTAACCCGACCCGTATTAACGCTTATATGGTTACAGCGTTAAGAGCGCTGGTAACGGCATTACAGAATAGGTCAAAGCAACCTATTCAATCTATCACCATCCTGCCACCGGCAGAGCGTACACAGCTACTGGTAGATTTTAATAAGGCCAAAGTTGACTGTCCTCAGGATATGTTACTCCAGCAGCTATTTGAACAGCAGGTTGCGCTCACTCCCGATGCTATTGCGCTGATTCACGGCAGACAAATTAGCGCAGAGCAAATTGGTGAAGAACAAATTGGTGAAGAACAGCAACTCACTTACCAGGAACTGAACCAGAGAGCCAATCAACTGGCACACGCACTAATTACAGCAGGGGTACAGCCTGATGATCGCGTGGCGATTTGTGTTGAGCGTGGTTTGGATATGGTGGTTGGCTTGTTCAGCATCCTGAAAGCTGGTGCCGGTTATGTGCCACTGGATACAGACTACCCGACTGAACGCCTGAATTATATTCTGTCAGATTGTGCACCTAAGTTATTGCTGACTCAGCAACACTTACAGACTCGCTTATCAACCGATGTACCTGTCTGGAACCTGGATAATCATCATCATGCGGAGCTGATGGCACAGCAGCCCACTCACAATCCAGAACCGCAACAGTTAGGGCTGAAACCCCATCATCTGGCCTATATCATCTATACTTCCGGCTCCACTGGGCAACCCAAAGGGGTGATGATTGAACACCGCAATGTAGTCAATTTTGTGCATGTCCAGCGTCAGACCAATGAGCTGACTCCGGCAGATCGGGTACTGCAATTTACTTCCGTGGCGTTCGATACCACTGTGTCGGATATCTTTGCGACACTCGCTGCCGGTGCAACTTTAGTCTTACGTCCATCCGAACTGCGTGTACCAGATAGCGCCTTTGCCCGATTCTTACAGCAACAGAAAATCACGGTGACGGATTTACCTACCGCTTTCTGGCATCTATGGGTACAAGAGATGGCCGCAGGACGTTGTGGTTTCAGCCCTTCTCTGCGTCTGGTGATTGTCGGCGGAGAAAAAGCGGAACTGCGTCATTTTATGACCTGGCAATCGCTGCCTGAGACCCGTTCATGCCGTTGGATTAACTCTTATGGCCCAACGGAAACCACCGTGATTGCTACGGTACTGAAATGGGATAGCACTTCTGTCTATACCGCAGAAACTTTACCGATTGGCTATCCTCTCGCCAACACTCGCATCTATATCCTTGATACGCGCGGAGAACCTGTCCCGATGGGCGTTTCTGGTGAAATCTATATTGCAGGTGCGGGTGTGGCCCGTGGTTATCTCAATCAACCTGAACTCACGGCAGACCGTTTTGTCCCTGATCCATTTGCGGACTCATCAACCGAACCGTCACATGCCCGCATGTACAAAACCGGTGACTTAGGCCGCTGGCTGCCGGACGGTACGATTGAATACCTCGGACGCAATGATTTTCAGATCAAGCTCCGTGGATTCCGCATTGAACTCGGTGAAATCGAAACTCAGCTAGCAGCTTGTGAGGGAGTCAAAGATGCTATCGCCATGGTTCGTGAAGACGAAACAGGCGATAAGCGTCTGGTGGCTTATCTGGTGCCACAACCTGATGCCACTCTGGAAGTCGCCAGCTTACGCGAACAACTGAGCAATCATCTGCTGGATTACATGATCCCCAGTGCCTTTATCGTACTGGATGCTTTCCCTCTGAACCCGAACGGTAAACTGGATCGTAAGTCTCTGCCTGCACCTGACCGTTCTGCTACTGCAACACGGGAGTATGAAGCACCACAAGGAGAAGCCGAACAACAACTGGCTGCTATCTGGCAAACCCTACTGGGACTGGAGTTGGTTGGTCGTCATGATGATTTCTTTGAACTTGGAGGAAATTCTTTATCAATCATGCAATTATCAACGCGACTACATGAAGAATTCCATCTGGAAATCTCAATTGCAGATATTTTCCGTCATTCAATCCTATCCAAACTTGCTGAATTTATTCTGTCAAAACAGGTAGAAACCTTTTTTGATCAAGATATTGAAGATATGCAAAAAGAGCTGGAAAACCTATCCGAAGAAGAGTTGCTTGCCATGCTAAATGGAGATCAACCCAATGGAGGTCAACAATGAATAAAAATGAACAAACACTGAATCAATTAAGGCAAGCAGTACTCCAGAAGAAACTGAAAGAACGTATTCAAAGCAGTCTGACAGCGGAGAAAGATCAAATCCCTGCCAGAAATCCGCAGCAGGAAATACCATTATCCTGGGCGCAACAGCGCCTATGGTTCCTTGCACAATTAGATCCGGCGGCGCTGACAGCGTACCACATTCCGACCGCCCTCCATCTGCAAGGTCATCTGAACAAGCCGGCCTTACAGGCCGCGCTGGATCGGATTGTCGCCCGTCATGAGATCTTGCGTACTACGATTACATCGGTTGCGCATACATCAACGACATTGACGGAAAATAACGTTAAGGTTGAAGGAAAAACTAGGGCGGAGGGAACCGCCCTGCAAGTCGTTCATAATGCAGATTATGGTTTTTCTTTAATGACTGAAGATCTCAGCCGGTTAACTAAAGATGAACAGCAGGCGACCATTCAAAGCGCTATGCGGTTTGAAGCAACCCAACCCTTTGATTTTGAAAACGGCCCCTTAATACGGGGGCAATTATTCAAGCTCGCAGAAGATGAACATACCCTGCTATTAACTCAGCACCACATTATTTCGGATGGTTGGTCAGTCAACGTGTTAATGCAGGAATTTTCCACCATTTACCCAAGTTTCTGCCACGGGATGCCTGACCCATTACCCCCACTGAGGATCCAATATGCTGATTATACTCTCTGGCAACGGCAGAAATTACAGGGTAACGAGCTGGAGAAACAACTGGATTATTGGCGTAGCGCTCTACAAGATGCCCCGACACTTTTGACACTTCCGACTGACAGACCTCGTCCTTCACGGCAAACCTATGCCGGAGGAGAGGCTATTGTTACATTGTCACCTGATTTGACGGGAAAATTAAAGGCATTCGCTCAACGTCATGGCACGACTTTATTTATGACTCTGCTGGCAGGGTGGTCAATATTACTTTCCCGCCTGAGTGGGCAAGATGATGTAGTAATAGGTACTCCCGTCGCTAATCGTAAACATCGTGATCTGGAACCGTTAATCGGCTTTTTTGTCAATACCTTAGCGTTACGGGTTCAAATACAGAATAACCCCACTGTCAGCGAATTACTGGCACATGTGAAAGCACATACTTTGCAGGCTTTTGAACATCAGGATTTTCCATTTGAACAATTAGTTGAAGCATTAAAGCCACCCCGCAGCCTGAGTTATAGTCCTATCTTTCAGGTTATGCTGTCACTGGATAATACTCCCGGACAACAGCAGTTTGAGCTGCCAGAATTAACCATCAGTGAACTGGATCTATCTGAAGACAGTTCACACTTCGATCTTTCGTTATCACTCCATGACACCGAAAACGGGTTAATCGGTGAACTGGAATATGCCAGTGATCTGTTTGACCAGGCCACCATGAAACGTATGGCAGGTTATCTGCAAACTCTTCTGGCCGCTATGGTTAGCGATGATTCTCAACGTGTAGCAGATCTTCCACTGCTAATGCCACATGAACGTACCCAATTACTGGCAGATTTCAATGCCAGAGAAGCCAGTTATCCACAAGATATGTTGCTCCAACAGTTCCTTGAGCAACAAGCCGGGCATTCACCTGATGCTACTGCGTTGATTAGCGGTGAAGAACAACTCAGTTATGCCGAACTGAACCAGCGGGCTAACCAACTGGCCCATGCCCTGATTACCGCTGGTGTACAGCCGGATGACCGCGTAGCGATTGGTGTCGGGCGTGGACTGGACATGATTATTGGCCTGTTCGGGATCTTGAAAGCTGGTGCCGGTTATGTGCCATTAGATCCTGAATACCCCACTGAACGTCTGGCTTACATTCTGTCAGATTGCGAACCTAAATTATTATTGACTCAGCATCACTTACAGAGCCGTTTAACGACCAAAGTACCCGTCTGGGTCATGGATGATGATGACTATCTGGACTATGTGGCACAACAGCCCGACCACAATCCTGAACCACAACAACTGGGATTGGAACCCCATCATCTGGCCTATATCATCTACACCTCCGGCTCGACCGGGCAACCGAAAGGCGTAATGATTGAACATCGCAATGTGGTCAATTTTGTTCATGTCCAGTGTCAAACCAATGAACTGACCCCGGCGGATCGGGTACTGCAATTTACCTCGGTGGCCTTCGATACCACCGTCTCCGATATTTTTGCCACCCTGGCCGTCGGAGCAACATTAGTGCTGAGAGCTGCCCATCTGCGCATCCCTGACAAAAACTTCAGCCAATTCTTACAGGAACAGGCGGTCACCGTTTCCGATTTACCTACCGCATTCTGGCACCTGTGGGTACAGGAGATGGCGGCCGGCCGCTGTGGTTTCAGCCCTTCTCTTCGTCTGGTGATTGTCGGCGGAGAAAAAGCCGAACTCCGTCACTTCAACACCTGGCAATCGTTAGCGGACACCCAATCCTGCCGCTGGATAAACTCTTACGGCCCAACGGAAACCACTGTGATTGCCACAGTATGGAAACCAGACAGTCACTCCCCTTGCCTGACGGGTACAGTCCCCATTGGATACCCGCTCACCAATACCCGCATTTATATCCTCAATACTCAGGGGCAACCTGTACCCATTGGCGTTGCGGGTGAAATCTATATCGGTGGCTTAGGCGTCGCCCGCGGGTATCTGAACCGCCCTGACCTCACCGCTGAACGGTTCGTGACGGATCCATTCAGTGAACAACCTGATGCCCGGATGTATAAAACCGGAGACTTAGGCCGTTGGCTGCCTGATGGCTCGATTGAATATCTGGAGCGTAATGATTTCCAGGTCAAGATCCGGGGTTTCCGCATTGAACTGGGAGAAATTGAAACACAACTGGCTAAATGTGATGGTGTCAAGGATGTCGTTGTTACCGCGCATGAAGACGAAAGCGGCAATAAACGTCTGGTGGCGTATCTGGTGCCACAATTTTCAACAACTCTGGATATCATTCAGTTGCGTGAACAATTGAGCACCCAATTGATGGAATATATGCTGCCGAGCGCATATGTCATTCTGGATGCCTTTCCACTGACGCCTAACGGAAAGGTTGATCGCAAGGCACTGCCAGCCCCCGATCATACAGCTATCATCAGCCGGGAATATCAGGCTCCAGAAGGAGAAGCAGAACAACAACTGGCAACCGTCTGGCAAGAATTGCTCGGAGTGGAACACGTCGGGCGTCATGACAATTTCTTTGAGCTGGGAGGCCATTCATTATTAGTCGTCAGCCTGATTGAACAGCTACGTCAGCGTAATTATGCTCTTGATGTCAGTGCTGTTTTCTCCGCGCCAACATTAGCTGCGATGGCAACGCATCTAACGGCGCACGCTGGTTCAGAGGTAAACAGCCCGGTTGTGCCACCAAACCTGATCCCAACTAACTGTCAGGCAATTACACCGGACATGCTGCCATTAGTCACGTTGTCACAGGGTAATATTGATCAGATAGTCGCTCAGGTAACAGGGGGGGGCAGCAATATTCAGGATATCTACCCCCTCGGTCCTTTGCAGCAAGGGATCCTGTTCCAACATTTATTGGAAACCGAAGGCGATATTTATCTCGATAGCGTCATCATGACTTTTGACAGCCGCCAACGTCTGGATACTTTCCTGCTGGCTATGCAGAAAGTTATCGATCGTCATGATATCCTGCGAAGTGCCGTCCAATGGCATAACTTGCCAGAGCCCGTTCAGGTGGTTTATCGTCAGGCACCACTTCCTGTTAAAGAATTAACACTGTCAGGAGAAGACAGCGCGGAACAACAACTGCGCCATCATACCGACTCTCATTCGACACGTATGGATATTACAAGAGCGCCATTACTGTCCGCCAGCATTGTGCAAGAGCGTCCTTCACAAGACTATTCCTCACAAACCTATTCTTCACAAGACCGTACTGCACAAAATCCGCGTTGGTTACTGGCATTACAACACCATCATCTGGTTTGTGATCATTTGTCACTGGAAGTGATATTCGGCGAAGTTGAAGCCTTATTACTGGGACAAAGTGAAAACTTGCCTGCGCCCTTGCCTTATCGCAATTTTATCGCTCAGACCAAAAACATTCCGTTGGAAAATCATCAAGCTTATTTCCAACAACTGTTGGGTGATGTGGAAGAGCCGACTCTGCCCTTTGGCCTGCTCGATGTACAGGGCAGCCAAGATTGCAGAAGCTGTTTTCACCCTGGACAATGAGTTGGCACAAGCACTACGGGATTGTGCCCGCCAGCAAGGTGTCAGTGCTGCGGTTCTGTTTCATGTTGCCTGGGCACAGGTACTGGCGAAATGCAGCGGCCGGGATGATGTGATCTTCGGTACTGTTTTATTGGGGCGGTTACAAGGCGGGGAAGACACGGCAAGAATATTGGGTATGTTCATCAATACGTTACCTGTCCGCCTTACCCTACAGAATCGCTCTGTTCAACAAATGGTACAGGAAACGTACCAGCATGGCGGTGAAGAGCATCTCAGTTATGCAGAACTGAACCAACGAGCCAACCAACTGGCACACGCACTGATTTCAGCAGGTGTACAACCTGATGACCGCGTAGCTTTCTGTGTCGAACGCAGTCTGGATATAGTGATTGCTATGTTGGCAATATTAAAATCCGGTGCGGGCTATGTACCACTGGATAGCGAATATCCGGTCGTGCGATTGGCTTATATTCTGTCAGACAGCCAGCCTAAGCTGTTACTGACCCAACAGCACTTACAAACGCGTTTATCAACGGATATACCAACCTGGATACTGGACAGTGACAACCATCTGGCTGCGATGGCACAACAACCGACACACAACCCTGATCCACTCCTGCTAGGGCTGGAACCACACCATCTGGCCTATATCATCTATACCTCCGGCTCGACCGGCCAACCAAAAGGTGTGATGATTGAACATCACAATGTAGTCAATTTTGTTCACGTCCAATGCCAGACCAATGAACTGACATCATCTGACCGTGTACTGCAATTTACGTCTGTTGCCTTTGACACCACCGTATCCGACATTTTTGCCACACTGGCGGTTGGTGCAACTTTAGTTCTGCGCTCTGCGGATCTGCGCATTCCCGATATCACCTTTACCGAATTTCTGCGGGAACAACAAATCACTGTCTCCGATCTCCCGACTGCCTTCTGGCACTTATGGGTACAGGAGATGGCAGCAGGTCGTTGCGGTTTCAGCCCATATCTGCGTCTGGTGATCGTTGGCGGTGAAAAAGCCGAACTCCGCCATTTCATGACCTGGCAATCCATGCCGGAAACGCATTCATGCCAATGGATTAACTCTTACGGCCCGACGGAAACTACGGTTATCGCTACTGTCCTAAAACTGGATAGTCATTCACCTTACATGGCAGAAATTCTGCCGATTGGTTACCCGCTCACCAATAGCCGGATCTATATTCTGGATAAAGACGGACAACCCGTTCCCCTTGGTGTTGCCGGTGAAATTCATATCGGTGGCGCCGGGGTTGCCCGTGGTTATCTGAATCGCCCCGACCTTACCGCTGAACGTTTTGTCCCTGATACATTCAGTGAACAACCAAATGCCCGCATGTACAAAACTGGTGATTTAGGCCGCTGGCTACCGGACGGCACCATTGAATATCTGGAACGCAATGACTTTCAGGTCAAGATCCGCGGATACCGTATTGAACTGGGAGAAATTGAAGCTCAACTGGCTGCCTGTGATGGAGTTAAAGATGCCATCGTTATCGCACGTGAAGATGAAAACGGTGATAAACGTTTGGTCGCCTATCTGATACCGAAACCGGAAATAACATTAGATATTGTTCAACTACGTGAACAGCTTGGCTCCCGTCTGATGGAATACATGTTGCCTAGCGCCTTTGTGGTTCTGGATGCCTTCCCGCTGACTCCGAACGGTAAACTGGATCGTCAGGCCCTGCCTGCACCGGATCGCTCTGCAATTGTCAGCCGTGAATATCAGGCTCCTCAAGGGGAAACTGAGCAACTTTTAGCAACTATCTGGCAGACTTTATTGGGGTTAGAGCAAGTCGGACGGTATGACAATTTCTTTGAATTGGGTGGACATTCACTGTTGGTGGTTAGTCTGATTGAACAGTTACGCCAGCGTGGTTTTACTTTGGCAATCAGTGCCGTCTTCTCTTCTCCCTCATTGATGGCAATGGCAGAACGTTTGACAAAAACAACAGCTAATGACTGCATTACCTATGATGTCCCCCCCAATCTTATCTCTGATGACTGCCAGGCTATCACACCGGATATGTTGCCGTTGGTCACGCTGACGCAAGACAACATTGATCAAATTGTGGATCAAGTTGCCGATGGCGTTGCCAATATTCAGGATATTTATCCATTGGGGCCATTACAGGAGGGTATCCTCTTCCACCATTTATTGGAAACAACCGGCGATACCTATCTGGACAATCTGTTGATGACTTTCGACAACCGTGCACGTCTGGATGAGTTTTTGCAGACCGTGCAACAGGTCATTGCCCGCCATGATATTCTGCGCAGTGCAGTGTATTGGGAAAATCTGCCGGAGCCGGTCCAAGTGGTTCATCGCCATGCATCAATGCCTGTTACAGAGCTGGAATTGTCATCTGAAATTGATGCTGAACAACAACTGCGCGATTATACCGATCCTGACGTGGTACGCATGGATGTCACCAAAGCCCCCTTATTGTCCGCCAGCATCGCTAAAGATCCGCATAGTGACAAATGGCTGTTATCCTTGCTGCATCATCATTTAGTCTGTGACCATTTATCGCTGAAATTGGTATTTAATGAAGTCAATACCTTGCTACAGGGAAAAAGTGAGCAATTGCCAACGCCTTTACCCTATCGCAATTTTATTGCCCAGACTAAAAATGTTCCCCTTGAACAGCATCAGAGCTATTTCCGGCAGCTACTTGGTGATGTAGAAGAACCTACCCTGCCATTTGGTTTACTCGATATTCAGAATAATAACGATGAAATTGTGGAAGATATTCTGACGTTGGACGATGACCTGGTTCAAATGATCCAGCAATGTGCCCGCCAGCAGAGTGTCAGCACTGCGGTTTTGTTCCATGTTGCCTGGGCTCAGGTACTGGCACAATGCAGTGGTCGTGATGATGTCGTCTTCGGAACAGTGTTACTGGGAAGATTACAGAGTGGAGAAGAGACAGAGCGGATATTGGGGATGTTTATCAACACATTGCCTGTCCGGGTTATTCTGCGGGGACGCAACGTTCAACAAACAGTACAAGATACTTACCAGCAACTCAGTACCTTACTGATACATGAACAAGCCCCTTTGGCAATTGCCCAGCGTTGCAGTGGCATTCCCGCTTCTCTGCCATTATTTAACAGTCTGCTCAATTTCCGTCATAGCTCAGATGAGTCTGATGAAGATGAACAAGAGCTCTCATCAATCTGGGAAGGTATTGAAACGCTCAACACGAAAGAGTCACGCAGTAATTATCCTTTATCACTGGATGTCGATGCTTATGAGGATGGATTTGAACTGACCGCTCAGTGTAACCAGCAAATCGACCCTGCTCGCATTAATGCCTACGTGGTGACCGCGCTAAAAGAATTGGTGACTGCACTGCAAAACACACCAAAACAGGATATTCAGACAATAACTATCTTGCCACCAGAAGAACACACACAGTTAATGGTAGATTTCAACGGTGCTGAAATTGTTTATCCGCAAGATATGCTGCTCCATCAGTTATTCGAACAACAAGCCGTTGTTTCACCTGATGCCATTGCCTTGATAAGTGGTGAAGGACAACTTAGTTACACTGAGCTGAACCAACGTGCCAACCAGTTGGCCCACGCTTTGATTGCCGCGGGAGTGCAACCGGATGATCGGGTAGCTATTTGTGTTGAACGCAGTCTGGATATGATTATCGGCCTGTTCGGGATCCTGAAAGCCGGTGCCGGTTATGTACCACTGGACACAGATTATCCGACCGAGAGGTTGAGCTATATCCTGGCAGACTGCAAACCCAAATTGTTACTGACTCAGCAACATTTACAGAATCGTCTGACAACTCACGTACCAGTTTGGTTAATGGATGATGAAGATTATTTAACGGCCGTGGCACAGCATTGTACCCACGACCCTGAACCGCATTTGTCAGGGCTGGCTCCGCACCATCTGGCCTATATCATCTATACCTCTGGCTCGACCGGCCAGCCGAAAGGCGTGATGATTGAGCACCACAATGTAGTTAGTTTTGTTCATGTCCAACGCCAGACTAACGAACTGACACCTGCTGACCGCGTGCTGCAATTTACATCTGTTGCTTTTGACACCACCGTCTCCGATATTTTTGCCACACTGGCAACAGGTGCGACTTTAATTCTGCGACCTACTGATCTTCGCGTACCGGATAGCAACTTTGCCCGCTTCTTACGGGAACAGCAAATCACCGTTACTGACCTCCCCACTGCCTTCTGGCATCAATGGGTACAAGAATTAGCCTCAGGGCGGTGCGGTTTCAGCCCTTCTTTACGTCTGGTGATTGTTGGGGGAGAAAAAGCAGAGCTTCACCATCTCAACCTCTGGAAATCACTGCCTGAAACTCAATCCTGCCACTGGATCAACTCCTATGGACCAACAGAAACCACTGTCATCGCGACGGTATTAAAAGTAGATGGTCATTCCGCTTATACTGCGGTAAACCTGCCTATTGGTTATCCATTAACCAATACCCGCATTTATATTTTGGATACTCAGGGGCGATCTGTTCCTCTTGGTGTTGCCGGTGAAATCCATATTGGCGGCGCAGGCGTTGCCCGCGGTTATCTCAATCAACCTGAACTCACAGGGAAACGCTTTATTCCTGATCCATTCAGCCATCAAGCCGATGCAAGAATGTATAAAACCGGTGATTTAGGATGCTGGTTGCCGGACGGTACGATTGAGTATCTCGGACGTAACGATTTTCAGGTTAAGATCCGCGGATTCCGTATCGAACTGGGGGAAATTGAAGCCAGATTATTCGCTTACTCTGGTATCAAAGACGCGCTTGTTATAGTACGGGAAGACATTCCCAATGATAAACGCCTGGTGGCCTATGTAGTACCACAACCAGAAGCAACGGTAGATCTGGAAAATCTGCGGGCAGCCTTACACACTCATTTAGCCAGCTATATGGTTCCCAGTGCTTTTGTGATCCTGGAGACATTCCCGTTGACACCAAACGGCAAATTAGATCGTCGGGCATTACCGATACCGGATAAATCCGCTGTTATCAGTCGTGCTTATGAAGCCCCCGTCGGTAAAACAGAGGAAATCATTGCAGAAATATGGCAGGACGTACTCAAACTGGAACAGGTAGGACGACACGATCACTTCCTGGAGCTTGGTGGTCATTCCCTGTTAACTTTGCAGGTTGCTGTTCGCCTGCAACAAGTATTAGGCAAAGATATCGGGATACGTGATCTGCTTGTCCATCCGACCATCAGTGAACTGGCTGCTTTTATACAGTCAGACGCTACACTTTCTCAACAAGAAAATCTGGTGACTATTCGTAAAGGTAATGGTGACATCTCACTGTTTCTTGTCCATGCGGTAGATGGAGATATTCACTATGCTTACGATCTTGCTCCTTATATTGAAGACAGTGAACTGTCAATTTATGGACTCGCGACCAGTGACGCCTATGCAGAAGAAGATGCACAACTCACCGTTAATAAAATGGCTCAAACATATATTGAATGTATCCGTCAGGTACAGGCTCATGGCCCTTATTATCTGGCAGGATGGTCATCAGGCGGAACTATTGCTTATGAAATAGCCTGCCAACTGGTCGATGATGGTGAGACAGTCAATTTTGTCGGATTACTGGATTCCGCCTCCAACTATCTGGAATTCTTCACTCCAGAAGAACAGCAAGCCGGAATACCATTTGAGAAAAGCACCACATTGCTTGAATTACTGCCAGAAGGCATTCCGGAGCATTTCAGTGATGAGCTGTATAGATTGGCTAAAAATCGTGATTACAATGCGATGCTGACCTTTGCAGAACAGAACAATTTGCTACCACCACAAATCACGCTTGAGAATATCAACGATCTCTTGCAATTACGCCACAATATCGCTGTTGCAGCCTACAGCTATACGCCATCTCCGGCAGCCGTAGACGTTACGCTATTCAGAGCAACCGAAGAAGCAGCTCAAGGAAATGCCACTCTTGGATGGGATAAAATTGTACCAAATGAACGACTGACTATTATCCCGATTAAAGGAGACCACGGTTCTATTGTGATGCAACCTAATATTCAGGATGTGGGTAAGGTATTACTTAAAGCGATTATAGAGAGGAAATAAAAATATGAATAACGCCCGCTGTTGCGGGCGTTATCTTTTAAATTCTAATTATAACTATTTATATTACTTCCTCAGTGTAAAAGATACATTATGAATCCACTAATAGATAGAAAATAAACTTAACCAATTATAACTATAGTAATTATTTTTGTATTATACCCACCGTCTTTCAAGTTACAGCTTTTTGAAATCCATAAGGTATAGTTCCCCTAGTGTATTAAAAGCCAGATAGAATAGATTTTTATCAAGAAAACGAAACTTATATAGTTCACATATCAAAAAATATACTACCTTTAATATTATTTTTTGTATGTTACTAAGATATCAGCGTTTTTCTTATTTTGAACTCTTGTATTATAAAATATCAATCTATAAGATACGCTTATAAACACCGACATCTGACAAGATAATATCAACGAGATAATATAATGCAAGATCCGAACAATAAAAAATCAACTGAAGCTGATGCTTTACTTTCTAACATTTCACAAAACATTGACTTCTTAATGAAAAAAAACAATATAGATTCACAAGCCCTAAGTAAATTGACGGGACTTGGAATTGCTACGATTAACAGTCTTAGGCGTGGTGTTGGAAATCCTACTATTGCTACAGTCTCATCCATTGCTGATATATTTGGTGTAAACGTTGGTGAAATTACCGATGGTAAATTATCTGAATCTTGTCGACAAGAAGAAACTATTTCATCAATACCTCTAATTCGTTATGATGAATTAGATGGATATGTAAGTGGGAAAATAATCCACACCAATCTATACAAAATCAGTATCCAGGATAACCAGAAAAGCTCACTCTTCGCAGTAGAATTTGGAAACAATCTTTTATCTCCGTATTTTGATAGCAACACCATTGCAATCATTTCCAAAACTGAATCAGTTTGTGACAGTGATATAGTTCTAGTAAAAATTAAGGATACGCCTATTTGTTTCAGACAAGCCTTTGTCGGTGAGCGTGGAATTTACTTTTCAATATTAGGTATTGATAATGATCGAAAAACAACATTCAGCCAAAATTACACAATAATTGGGGTTTTGATTAAATCAATTAAAAACTTAAAATAGGAATTTAATTGTGCGTAGAATAATTGATCTTTTCAGAAAGATATTCAAACCTCGTTACATTTACAATTTGCAGAAGTTCGAACCAATAAAAGAAAACGGGTTTTACATATTAAAAGAATTAGGTACTCATACATGTATAAAAGTAAGAGCAGAAGATATTTTTGAAAGTGATTTATTATATAACATCGATCCTTATGATATTATTTTTATAGCGAAATTTGAAGAGCATGATCTGAAAGAAAAACAAAAATTCAAGATAATAGAAGAAAACAGAGATCTGTCATTTACTATACAAAATGAATATTCTCGCAGAACAATAAATGGAAAAGAGCTGCTTTCAGATCAGAATATTATCGAGAAATTAGATCCTGCCAGCCTTATAAGGATAGCCTACCTATCTGGATTAAAAGATGGAAGAAAAATCTCCGATGAAATTTCAAAATCAGAAAGAATAAAATCATCTAAATCTGCAAACTTAAAGGTAATAAAGTGACTCAAATCTACCCCACCAACTCAAATTTCAAGTATAACTCTTTATTCATTTCTTTATCCGTCACCATCATGATAACTTGTGATGTTCTTGTCTATAAGACTCTGGATTTTTATGGCCTTAAAATCACTTTTAGTGGAATTCTATTTTCTTTTTATTTTCTTATATCCACAGTTCAAACAGAAGTTTATGGTTATAGACAAGGAGTAAAAACAGTTTGGATCATGGTCTTATGCCAATCAATTTTTGTCATGGTCATTTTTATTGCGTCACATACTCAACCAGAAAATAATCAGATTTCAATGAATTTTAAGTCATTGTTTGGCGAATTTTGGCGCGTTATGGTAGGCACATGGACTTCTGTGCCAATTTCTTACTTTATCAACGGGTTTGTAATATCTTCTTTAAAAAAAGTTTTCCTTGGTCGCTTCTTTTTTCTCAGATATATCATTGCTTCAATGATTACACAAGCCTCTCTTTTATTATCATCATACCCTATAAGCCTTTCTTCAAAATATAGTGTAAATGAATTGGTCATAATAATTTCTACAACTTGGTCTTATAAAGTAATAATGTCTATTATACTTTTACCTATCGGTATCATCTTAGCAGATAAAGTCAAAAAATTAGAATCTGCCGATGTATATGATTGGGGAATATCATACAATCCGTTTAGTTTTGGAGGCAATAAAAAATGAAAGTGATTCAGTTAACAGATATACACCTGCCTCAGAAAAGAGAAAAAACAATATTTGATGTAAATCTTTATAACAATTTCGATATCCTCTGTGAGGAAATACGTCGCATTCAGACTATTACCGAAATAGAGTTAATTATAGTCTCAGGTGACATTGCAAATGATGGTGACACCGATGCTTACAGATATTTTTTCAATAAAATGGAGTCACTCAACACACCTTACATCACAATACTTGGCAACCATGATCTCAAGGAGAATTTTAATATCGCCCTTACAGAAATCAAACCAAAATATAATATCCTCTCCCGTGAATATAATAGGGACAATTGGTATATTACTGATATCGACACTGTTGTCGAAGGTGAAGATTATGGCTTCATCACTAAAGATAACCTTGCAGAATTAGAACAAAGAATTATTAAAAACAGTAGATTTAATATTGCTTTATTTATGCATCACCATGTCAAATCGGTTGGTACGCCAATTGTAGATAGTTGTATGCTGGAAAACGCAAATGCCCTACTGGCGCTATGTGAAAGGTATAAAATTAAATTTATTGGTTGCGGTCATGCACATACTTCACGTATTTGGCATAAAAATGAGATGACAATAAGTGTTGCACCAGCAGTTTCATTCCAATGGTTATTAGGCACAAATACCGTCAAAACAGCAAAAGGTTTTGGTTTTAATATTATTGATTTTTCAACTGATTTATCCGTGGTTTCATGTAGTTATTAATATTTATATCCCTAATCTCAAGTTGCAGTATAGGCAACTTGAGATTGTGTTGTGATACTACATTTTGAAAGTTACAACGTATATCACTTACTTCTCAGAAACTGGCTTAAATCTGGCCATGAAATGGCGTAACACTGGTGGCTCATAAGTAAAAGTTAACCCTCGGATACCAGTCGCTCGCTGTTTTAACTCAATAAAAGCCTCTACGACATAATCCATATGATCATTGGTATAAACACGGCGAGGAATAGCCAACCTCATCAATTCCATCGGTGATTCTTTTTGTTTACCTGTCTGCGGGTCACGCCCCAATAATAACGAGCCAATTTCCACGCTTCTGATACCTGCTTCTAAATATAATTCATTATTCAACGCCTGAGCTGGAAACTGCTCACTCGGTATATGGGGTAAAAACCGTTTTGCATCGACAAAGACAGCGTGCCCTCCAACCGGATATTGAATAGGGAGCCCCGCTTTCCTTAACTGCTCTCCCAAATAAGTCACCTGACCAATACGATAAGACAGAAAATTCTCATCCATCCCCTCTTCAAGACCAATTGCCATCGCTTCCATATCACGCCCGGCAAGCCCGCCATAAGTCACGAACCTCTCATTCGGAATACAGTTAACTCTCACTTCATTAAATAATATCTCATTTTAGTTCCACATGTGCTATTGTTGTATCAAAATGAAAATTAGAAATAAATACGGGTTTTTTAGCTTCACCTTTTAATTTTTTTCGGGCAATCAGAGCAGGAAATAAAATCTGCTCCGCTCCACGTCCTTGATGAGTAGGAACAGTATATTTATAACCGATCAACTCTTTGACTTTATCGACTAAATGATAATAGTTGCGAGACCCTGCATAAGCTTCATCTCCCATCATCATACCAGCCCACTGTTGATTACTCATCGAACCTGTTCCAGAATCAGTCAGTGGATCAATATAAACCCTATCAGAAGGCAGCATAAATGGATTATATCCCGCAGCTTCCAATACAGCCTCACGCTCTGCACGAGTTGTGATATAAATATTTTCTACCATTTTAATGCGAAAAGGTTCTAGAATACGCTTCATATTAATATACCTATTAGAAAGAAAAACAATAAAGCACCACATTGCATAATGAACAAAACACTGACTATTTCTCAGTGAGAATGCACAAGTCTTTTTGCTTATAAATGTAAAGTTTTAAAAATAATTTTTAGCAAAGAGTGATTTAAAGATAGGAAGGGAGCGGTTGCAATATTCTATAGCCAATATTAGACTGTATTTTGAAAAAAAACTTATATAACACCAGCCATAATTTCATACATTGACCTTATTACTACATGAGTGTTTTCAGCACGAGCTTATACAACAACAAAGTATTTATGCCCATACTTATTTAACATAAATACAACTGCAGAATGAATATTTACAAATTAACAATAAAAAAATTGAATTAAATATAGAAAATCACAGAGGGTAATAGAATTTAATTTCCAAATTGCTTACACGTATAATTGTTTTTAACATCTATTCGTTACAATTTATGGCAGAAAATGGTTTAGATAGCGCTATATTTATTTTAGCCTCAATGTATCTGCAAATACGGGTGTCAGCATAGCCGGCACCCGCCTATAGATAACCCTTTCGTCTTTCACACTGTCTCTTTGTTGGCTACGCTCATTCACCCCCGGTCACATAGTTATTTATGCTCCCGGTGATTAATGAGAGGTTCCGGCCTCTCACCGGAGGCCGGCCTTTGGCTGAGTAAATTCGTTCCCGACGAATTTATCATTCCCTTGCCACCGCGATGCAGCTTGAAATCCATTGGGTATAGTTTGGAAATATAGTTTGGAAAATTAGGCCGCCAATTCCCGCGCCCGTTCTTCTATCCAATCAATAACTTCATCATTGGAAAACAAGTAAAAATGCTCACCTGCAAAAACTTTTTGTGTCACGGGCGTGGTAAATATTTCTCGCCATTGCGCCAACCAAGGGACAGGCACGTGCTCATCATGATCCGCACCAATCACATAAGCCTGACAGTTTATCGCTGGCTTCGGCAATCGGGATAAAGAAGCCAGCAGACGAAGATCACTTCGCATGGCATTAACCACATATTTTCGCAATTCAGGGTGTGCGAAAACATCCTGCGGTGTCTCTCCAAATGCTTTCAGCAAACCTATTATTTCTGCTTCCGATAATGTCTCATTTCGTAAATCATCCGGAGAGGACGTTCCCCGCGCAGAAAGGATAAGGCCCAATTTCTTTTCCGGTGCCTCACTTTTGATTCTTCGGGCTACATGGTAAGCAAGCTCTGTTCCCAGGCTATGACCAAACAACAACAAGGGCTTCTCTTCTCCCAGTTTCAACCGTTTGATCGAAACCAGAAGATCGGATATTACCGTTTCAGCATCCGTCTGAAATGGCTGTATAAAACGCGAGCCCCTGCCTGCCAGTTCCATACAGTAAGTTTCAATAAATCCAGATAGCTTCTGAGAAAGTTGCAAATAAGAGTAGCTGGAGCCACCAGCATGATGTAAAAACACAAGTTGAACTTTCGCTTCTGCTCTTTCGAACGCAGGGTACAGGATTGAATCAGTCAAAATTAAGGCCTTTAGTTAATCTGGTTATTTGTTAAGTACGTCATAAAATAATCGGAATTATCGGTAATTGGGTTAATACGGTCTATTTTTTTCTCCGGCGCACGGTCCAGAGCGTTAACGATTTTCTGTAATATCATTTGGAAAATATCACTGACACGTTCAAGATGAATCCCCTGTTCAGCCTGTATGTGGATCGCAAAGTCTTTGCCGATATCTTCAATGCTGATGTAAATCGGGTGTTTCACAATACCAGCGCGACTGAAAGACTCGGCATCACCAGAAGGCGTTACTGCCAATAGTGGTTCTGCCGGAGAGATGCTACGTATTTCACTATGATAATAATTCAATAATGAAGTAAATAATGGGTCCGATCCCGACAATTGTGATAATTTCTGTTGTAACGATTGCAGAGTCAATGCCTGCGATACCTTCTGGTGTTTAACCAACTGTGCCAGATTGCCTTGAACAAGCCAGAGGCAATCAAGCACAGGCAAATTATCCAGTCGCATATGCATTGGTAGTATATGGATAAAGTGGCGAATAAATTGCTCTGCCTCTTTCTCAGTATCTGCGCCTGCACACATATATCCCGATAAAACCGTGCCAAAAACAGCGTCATTATGTCCAACCAGACACCCCATTGTTTTCCCCCAGGCCAAGTGAAAAATGGCAGCAACACTGACAGCATGTACCTTAGCTTGTTGGCGTATTTGATGACACAAATTCTCCGGTAACAGCCGCCACGCTTGGGCCGTCACGGTATTGATACCTAAATATGTTTCCACATCGAATGGCGTTGAAGACGGTTTATCACCTTTTAACAAAGATGCCGTCATCTTGGCGCATTCCATCCCATTGGCGTCGATATCTGTTGAGTTGCAAGCCTGCAAATGAATGGCTAATTCGGACAATACAGGATATTGATACAGCATATGTACTTCCATCATCAATCCGCGGCGACGTAATTCCTGTACCATTTTTATAGCCGACAGTGAATTACCGCCCAAATTGAAGAATTGTGCATGTCTGCTGACTTTTTTAACCCCGAACAATTCACGCCATGTTTCAGCCAGTATTTTTTCGATCCCCTCTTTTGCCGGTGCGGCATCCTGTTGTTTAAGTTTCCCAATAGCAATAACCGGAAAAGCCTTGCGATCGAGTTTGCCACTGGCAGATAAAGGAAAATGATTGACAATAACAATAGCTGCCGGCCGCATATAATCAGGCGCCACTCTTTTCATGAATTGCTGAATGCTCTCTTTCACACTGCTCTGTGAATGATGCTGCAAAGCACGTTCTGAAATAATCACAAAAGCAATCAACCGGTTGTCTTCTGAACTTTCACTTTGTTCCCGCGCTGTTTGTATCAATACAACAGCATCACGCACAGCCGGGTGTTTCATCAACAGCACTTCAACTTCACCCAGTTCAACACGATAACCCCGTACTTTGACCTGAAAATCCATCCGGCCAAGAATGTCCAGTAAACCATCCTTCCGCCATTTTGCTAAATCACCGGTGCGATACATTCGTTTGGGAGGCATACTATTTACCGCGATATTGACAAACTTAGCCGCAGTTTCTTCCGGCCGTTGATGATAACCCTCAGCCAATTGTGCCCCCGCAATACACAGCTCACCCGGTGTTTCACCCTTAATAACACAGTTGTTGGTATCCAGCAGATAGATTTCAATATTGTCAATCGGTGCACCAATAGGAGGCAAAACCGGCCATTTTTCTGCTTTGCCCTCCAAAGTGTAAGCCGTCACAACATGTGCTTCTGATGGGCCATAGTGGTTATGCAGGCGGCAATGGGGCAATGCCTGAAAAAATTGCCGGATAGCGGTGGTAATAACCAATTGTTCCCCCGCCGTGATCACATCAATAAGGCTTTCTGGGTAACATTCCTGTGCAATCGCCGCCATTGCCAAACCATTTAATGCCACATAAGGCAAAAATATTCGTTCAATCCGCTGCTCTGCAATAAACGCGACCAGAGCCAATTGATCCAATCGTAAGTGATTGGAGATCAACACTAACTCACCACCGCTGGATAAAGTTGAAAATATTTCCTGGAATGAAACATCAAAGCTTAGTGGAGAGAATTGCAACGTTTTCTTGCCAAAATAATCGCCTTGCTGATGAATTTGCCAGACTAACATATTCACCAACGACTGGTGAGGCATACAAACCCCTTTAGGTTTTCCTGTCGAACCTGAGGTATAAATTAAATAGGCGAGATCTTGAGGGGAGTAAACTACTGCCAGGTTTTCTATGTCACAACTATCGCTATCACAACTATCGCTATTGGTATTCTCTTTATTATTACTGTCGGAAAAATCATACTGAGCTAAATCAATACGTGTGATAGTCTCAGGAACTGATAATTCAATATCACCACGGGAAATAACGACTGAAACATTAGAATCGGCCAAAATGTAAGATTGACGCTCAATAGGATAACTCAGATCAATCGGGACATAAGCAGCTCCGGCTTTTAAAACACCAATAACCGCAACAATCGCATCAATGCTACGTTCAAGACAAATACCTACCGGAGAAATTTTTTCACCATCATGATGGTGGTGCCGACGGATATAATGGGCCAACCTGTTTGCTCTACGATTTAATTCATCATAAGACAATGATTGCTCACCAAATCTTATGGCAATAACATCCGGTGTTTTCGCTACCTGCTGCTCAAATAGTTCATGCACACAACAAAATACGGAATGATTTGAATGACGCTCTGACAATGACTCAACACGCATAATTATCTTCCTTTTATTCCATAAATTGACTGTCATTCATGGTAATCAGCACATTATTCTGCGCAAATGTATGTCCTTCATTTTTTAGTTACCTCTTTGTTTACTGTAAATAGTCTAATTTTGAATAGATTAGCTGTGAATAGAAATAAATTTACTCCAGTTAATATTAACATTGAAGAAACGGGTATAGATTAATAATATCGAAAACATCTTTCTATAATAGAAAATATTATTTTCATAACTCTTTTTTTCATAATCATTGTCAGACTAGCCTAACTTATCATGCAAATATCACGTTATATAATGGGAATAATAGAAATGATGGAAACACAATTAAATGGTGTATTAAAATATTAAACAAATAAAATTATATCCGACCTGCCCACGGTGATTTTTTCAACATATTACTGTCAGAGATCAACATTATATCATTATCCTACCGTTACCCTATTATCACTTTATTATCGCCTTAGATACTATCAATGTCGGACAGTGCCTGCTTTGGCTGCTGCTGGAACTCCTCCCCTACGTAGTGAACCAATACCGAACGGGTTTTATCCATAATCCACTCTTTAGGTTCATCAGGAGAATGAAGGAAAAAATATATGAGGCTGGAAAAATTATTTGAATACATTCTCATAAATTCCCCAGCCTATAATATTTTCAATTACCTAATCGATGTTATTGGAAATCACAAAGAAAATCAGACAATATCGAATTAAATCTGACTGGAGCTTCCCAAAACGGTGCATGATCCACACCGATCAAACTAAAAATTTGATCTTGCCAAAGATTTTGATAATGCAAACTTTCAATATATTCGGCATTGATAAAAGGATCACCTGCCCCATTCACGATAGCCAAAGGTATTTTACTTGTTTCAGCCAATAACTTTTGATCTGTCGCCTGTGGGGAAGTAAAAGCCTCAAACATATACTGGCGTGACAAACCATCTGTTCTTGCTACTGCTTCAAAGATAAACGGCTCATGAGGAGCGTTAACACCTACTGTTTGATAGGCATAATTCTTCACATCCTCTTCAGTGAAATCAGCTTTCCCGGCAAGCCCCATATGCTCACTTTGACGAAAACCAAGTGCGACATTCTCTTTACCAGCCGCCACAGGGGGTGTACCACAAATCATCAGCCCAATCATTTTGGGGTACAGTGCCAGCATTTCCAGCCCGATATGCCCCCCTAATGACCAGCCAAAAACAACCACTCTGTTAATTCCGATCTTGTTCAGTACTTCAATAACAGTGCGGGCATAACCCGGCATTGAATATGTCTGACGTGGATCATTGGCATTAGAAGATGCACCATGCCCCGGTAAATCAAGAGCTAAAACCCGATAGTCCTTTTTAAGGTATTCAATCTGATGGCGAAATATCTCTTTACTACTTGAATTACCATGTATTAAAAGAACCGGGAGCCGATCACCGCCAGTATCTAATACTGAAATACGGGCATAATGGGTGGATATATCATAGTAGTGAATATTAGTGTGTGCAGCAGCCATGATTCTATCTCCTAATGAATGAATTGAAGAGTAATTTTTCTGCTGAAAAATACAGTAATTTATTGCATTTTATCTTGATACCATTATGTCTTACATACAAATGGCATGACACTACGTTATTTTCTTCCCCCTCTCAATTATTAACATTCACATACATCTGATTTTTTCCCTCAATGATTCTTAAATGAATAACAACTTTAGGAATTCATTATCATTATTTTTGAATTTTTCTGATTAATTCTTTCAATAACTGCCGTGTTGCAATATGAAATATTTTTACTATGAAAAATAGTCATTAACTATAGAATTGATTATGTTGAATCAAGACGTGATGCTGTTCAAACTTCCACAAAAATAAATGAATAACCTATTAACTTTATGATTGTAATATCTATCTCTATATTTCAAATACCTTATTACCCATAATAATATCTAGTATTACCAGGCAGTATCTTGTTAAATGAAAAATATGTATGTGATTAGGGTCAGTGAGCACAACCAACAAACCTGCAACTTGGAAGATGAAGGAGCAACATTTCATAAAAACGATAAATCGTTGGATCAGTTGGTACTCCTGTTGGAATTGAACCTCGCATAGGGGCAGCCTGTAGAAGCTTTATTGCATCATCCGTAAGACCTGATTGTTCAACAACCTTCTTTGCTGCCTCAATAGGCAACGGATGTTGCCCAAATAAAGCCGCCGTAACAAAAGCAACATTCATTCCTGTACCATTTGCAATTTCTTTCCATGAAAGATTTTTAGCAAGTTTAGCTGCAATAATACTTTCAGTCAGTTCCAGGCGAGGTATTTGAGTCGCCAATATTTGTAACATGTGACTTTCCTGTGTGAGAAATTTTGACACTATAATGTAACTGTTTATCTATAATATCTAAGTATCATTTTTTACGAATCTTATTAATTTTTTTGAATAATTGGCGTTTATGTATATTCGTAATATCCCCATCTAATTTGAAGATGCAGGTTTCAAAATCTGAAAGTTATCAGTAAACCGAGAAGTAAGTTCTATTGCTTTTTCCCGTAGCGTGACATGAAAAAATAATGGATAACCTCACGAAAAACCGCTAGATTTTCGAAATAGATATTATTACGCATCTGCTCATTCACATATTTCCATAATCGCTCTATCAGATTGATATTAGGGCTGTAAGGCGGCAGATAATGCAACTCATGTTGTTGCCGTAATCGTATCACCGATTTTAATTAAGGCGGGTGCCAGCATCGCCCGTTCCGATCCTATGCAGGCTGGCTTTACCCGGCTTTATCATCCCTTTTATTTTGGTATACAACCTCACATTATTGATGCAAGGCAGTGACTTGAATGTACTGCCCATTCTTTACATGATAATGACGGCATGAATTGGTATTTACTCTCTTTCTATCGCAACCTCCAACTTCTGGATGATCAAGGCCCACTGGCTGGAAAGAGTTATCTTCACTATTGCCGCTATTCTTTTAATTAAGCCGGGTATATGGACAGATTTAGCGGGAATAATGCTGATTGTGTTATCAGGTGGTATTCATCTCCTGCGCTATAAACACGACTAGACAGCATTACCAGACAATAGCTGCAAGCATGACTTTGAAGCCAATTGAGAAAAAACAATTAAAGAGGCAAAGTAAAAATGTATGACGTGATTATTATTGGTGCAGGATTAGTTGGGCTTGGTACTGCCAATGCCCTGCAAGAACATCATCCACACTTACGCCTGCTAGTATTAGATAAAGAAAAGAATGTGGCTGCTCATCAGAGTGGCCATAACAGCAATGTTGTCCATTCTGGCATTTACTATCCCCCCGACAGTCTGAAAGCGCGTCTGGCAAAAAAAGGCAATCAAACGATATATCAGTTTTGCCAAGAACATGGCTTATATTACGACCGCTGCGGTAAAGTTATTGTTGCAACTCAATTAAAAGAACTCCTTTTATTGGAAAACATTTATCAACGCGGTTTACAAAATGATCTTAATGTTAGCCGGTTATCACAAGCTGCTTTGAAAGAACGTGAGCCTTATGTCAACGGCCTGGAAGCCATTTTGGTGCAGGATACAGGGATCGTGAATTATCAGGAAATTGCAGCAAAACTGGCTGAGATCATACAAAGCAGAGGCGGAGATATTCACTGTCAACAACAGGTAAAAGCTATCCGTGAACATAGTGGTTATGTTGAGGTACAGACTCAACAACGCGGTTATCAGGCCAAATGGCTGGTGAACTGTGCCGGATTGCATAGCGACAGGATTGCTGAGCTGGCGGGCTATGATACGGGTATCAAGATTGTACCATTCCGTGGTGAATATTACGTATTGGATAGCAGTAAAAACTATTTGGTTAATCACTTGATTTACCCTGTTCCCAACCCTGATCTTCCGTTTTTAGGTGTTCATTTCACACGCATGTACAATGGCAAACGGGATGTTGGCCCTAATGCAGTATTAGCATTTAAGCGTGAAGGCTATCATAAAACAGATTTCAGCCTGCGGGATCTGACGGAAATACTGACCTACAAAGGATTCTGGAAAATTGCCACACGCTATTTTGGTGAAGGGCTGGCAGAAATAAGCCGTTCCTATTCACGCCAGCGCTTTACTGACAATGCCCGTCAGCTCATTCCTGATTTACAGCCCGAAGATATCATACCGGGGCCAGCGGGTGTTCGTGCCCAGGCATTAACAATTGATGGCAAACTGGTGGATGATTTTCACTTTGTGAAGGGCCATCGCTCACTGCACGTTTGCAATGCTCCCTCGCCTGCCGCTACGGCATCGTTTGAAATTGGCAGAGAAATTGTAAGACAATATTTTGAAACAATTTAAGCGCTGAGTTGTTCAGAAGTAAGCGCACGGTAAACTCACCATGCGCTTACCGAAGTGGTCACAATGCACCTAAAATAACTAAATTTGTTTTTTAGACATATCATTTTCATCAAAGTTTATGATAATAATTTATATGAAAGGCTATTAAGAAAATAAATATTTTAGAGATTAAACAAAATCAAACCTTGACAAATAAAAACGCTCTCATTTATTAATTTTCATACATCTAAATTTAAACAAATCTTTTTTAAAACCATCTCTCAATATAAGAGTTATCCACCATCTTGACACATAATTTCTTCTCCTTATTCTAGTTTGACATTGTTGGAATAAACGTAAGGAGAATATCTATTATGTCTAAAACTAAGCTCGCCAATGGCGCTATATTTTATACCCAAAAGAATTACACAGGTTGTTCTTATCAATACCCAGAAAATAGTACAGAAGTAAATTTAATAGGCACTCCACTAAATGATAAGTTTCTTTCTGTCGAAGTTGGCCTAGAGTCAATAGTTTTTGCCTGGCGGCATGGCAGTGATAGTCAAGCAGGACAAATTTATCGCGAATGGGATACAAGTCAGGCTGATATTAGTGATATTCAAGGTTTGTCAAAGTTTATTGTATCTCCGTCAAACCGTGATTTGCTGGCAATAAAATTGATTAACGAATCAGGAATAGATCAGGTATTTAGGGCAAATATCCAAACTTATACTATTCCTGATGCTGTAAACTGTTATTCAAATGGCGGCTATGAGGTCGTTGGCCTAATACCAAAAGATAGGCAACTATATGTCACCTCCGTAGCCGTATTTAATGATCAGAATATCGTAGTAACTCATGGTGCTGTTTATTTTAAATATAATGGTACTGACCTTGATATTGTTACTTATGATACAAAACCTCTCTATATGCGGTTTGAAAAAGCCAGCAGTTATCATTTTAATTTCTATTTAGAAGAATTTCCTCACAACAAATAAAGTAAAAACAAATTTGTACAGTGAGTAATTTTAATATAGCCCCTGAAAAGGGGCTTATTAATAATGACTTCAGTTCAAATTAATATAGCCAAACTAGCTTTAATGATAAATTCATTAATATTTACTCATTCGGGTATAAATCCACCCACAATAACTGGCTATCAGCAACTAACGGTTTAATCGCCCCTTCCCGTATATCCTCTGGCAACCACCATGCACCTTGACCAAAAGCAAGCTGAACAGAATTTGTGCCGATCATTTCCCAACGCCCTTTCAGAACATACAACACTCCGCTGTGGGATGTCGGTAAGCGGCGTTCAGCAGTCACCACAGAAATTTCAGAAACCCAGGAAGAACGGCGGATCAGGATATTGAAGCATTGAACAGATCCATCCAACACTTCAACATGCCCCCGAATATCACCGGAAAAATGGAAAGGGGTCATTTTTTTTACCAGCTCATGTTCCAGAAAACCGGGACTGGTTAAACGGATGCCTTTTCCTTTCAATAATACGATGGAGCGATCAATATCAGGAAATTGCCCCAGTGCCCCATTTTGATGAATAGATGTGAAGCAGGCACGCCAAGCGAAATCATCAGCAACCGGCCAGCAAACAATATCCCTGACTTCCCCGATCCCTCCAGCCCATTGTTCTCTTGGTAACGTTGCATAATCGAAACATTTCATTCTCATGCTCTCCTTTCACTACTGTTACTGTTCTACTTACACCTGAAGAGGCAATAAATGTCCAATTGTAAACTTCGCAAATAATTTTTCCTGCCGCAACCAAGAAACAATTAAAATGTGATTAATTACCCGTATTCCTTTAATAACATACGACATAAACTTCCCAATGTTTTCATGGCTGCCGCCTGAGTTTCATTCCATGCAAATGAGGTATTCAACCGGAAAGCGTGATCAAACTGAGAACTGGTGGAAAACATGCTGCCGGGCGCAATGCTGATGCCTTTAGCCAGCGCCAGTTGATATAACCGATTAGCATTGAAAGGCGGTTCGAATTCCAGCCAGATAAAATAACCACCACGAGTGCTGTTAACTTTGACCGACTGAGGGAAATATTCCCTGACTGCCCGCAGCATTTGAATTTGCCGTTGCTCCAATTGACGCCGTAATCGCCGTATATGGGTATCATATCCTCCCTGAGTCAGATATTCCGCAATCGCCAACTGTGTGGGAATACTGGCTGAAACGGTGCTCATCATCTGCAATTGTTGGATCTTTATCACATGCTTTCCCGCCGCTACCCATCCGACGCGATATCCGGGAGCGAGACATTTTGAAAAGGATGCACAGTGCATGAAATTATTTTCCTTATCCCATGCTTTGATTGGCATCGGCGGATCCTGATCAAAATAGAGTTCGCCATAAACATCATCTTCAATCAGGATAATGCCGCTTCGGTTCAGAATCTCAACTAATCGTTGTTTATTTTCTGTTGGCATACTGACACACAACGGGTTCTGAAATCGGGACATCAGCCAGCAAGCTTTTATTTGATATTTACCAACAACTTCTTCCAGTACATCCAAATCAATACCTGTTTTCGGATCCGTTTTTATGGCAATGGCTTTCAAACGTAAACGCTCTATGGCCTGTAATGCACCATAAAAAGCCGGTGACTCAATCACTACCCAATCTCCGGGGAAAGTCGCTGACTGTAAGCTGAAACTCAACGATTCCATTGCGCCTGCGGTGATCACAATTTCATCAGGAGAAACATGGATGCCCTGGGCGGCATAACGGCGGGATATATTACGCCTCAATCGTTCGTTTCCCGGTGGTAAGTTAGCCAATGAGCTATGGGGAACAAAGCGACGAGCGACTGACGCCAGTGTCTTAGCTAATCTGGGTTCTACTAACAAGGAAGGATCAGGAAATGCGGAACCAAAAGGAACGATTTGTGGATCTTTACACGCTTGTAAGACATCAAAAATTGAGGCACTAATTTCCACATTTTCACTCAGATTCAGTTTCTTTCCCCCTTTTGCCGCTGCAAATGGTTTTATCCGCGGGGCAACATAATAGCCTGATTGCGGACGTGCCACGATCCAGCCCTGACTTTCCAGTAATTGATAGGCTTGCAGCACCGTCATCAAACTTAATCCCGACGATTTCACCGATTCCCGCAGTGATGGCAGCCTGTCCCCCACTTGCCAAATGTCATCCTCTATCTGTTGGCGGATCGTTACTGCCAGTTGTTCGTAGCGCGTCATATGCAGGCCTTTGGTTAAACTGCTATACCCATTATCTTCCCAATTGCAGTGTTGTTGGCTGCATTCTGAAAACCATAGGGTATATATCCAGAGTATTAATAATCTTTCACTATTATACCCGAATACCTACATTTTATTTGCCTGCACCTTCTCACTTTGCTGGCCTGTTTAAGACACGGGGATCTATTCAGATAACAGTGAACCAAATCCCGGCGCGAATGTGCCTAGCCCAAGCTGTTTCAGTATCATATAAGTCGTTGCCACAGATGCGGAGATGACAGGCACTCCCACACGCGCCTCGATCAAAGGTACTGATGCCAATGAAGGCATTTGTACACAGGCAGAAGCGACGATAACATCAACATTACTGTTCAAGCGCTTAGTAATTTCCACTGGTGCAAGGGGATCTTGTCGCCCGACAGCGAGGTTATCCGCGATTTCCAACGCGATGCTATCAATGACTTCAATGCCCTCATTTTCGATGTAATCAATCACTAATTGGGTCAATGGCTTCATATAAGGTGTCAATATAGAGATCCGTTTCGCTCCCAAAGCGTGAAGTCCGTTCACCAATGCTCCTGCGCTTGTGACAACCGGAGCCGGATAACCATTTTCCAGTGTCTGTAAATGAAGACGTTTTTCCGAAATTCGATGGTATCCTTTCCCCATGCTCATAATGGCTACCAGACAGGCATATCCCACAATATCCACTGACGCATCCGACAATTCCCATGCGCAACGATCACTATCTGCATCCATTAATGCCAGTTCATCTTTCCCGACCGTTTTCATTCTCATGCGGCTGGAATGAAAGGTAAAACGTTCAGGGGTAAGCATTTCGCGCGTGCGCAGAATAGCGGGAATTTCCGTTTCCGTAGTGGTATTTGACGAAGGCACAATTAGCCCGACTCGGAAGTTACGCTGTTCACTCATAAACGATCCTCTTGTGTGGGATTAGCCCAATCAGCACACAGATTAGAATCAGCCTGATCCCATGAATCAACAAACTGGATCGCGTTCGTAGCACGGCGATTCACTTTCAAATTAAAAATATCAAAACGGTTGTAATGCCCTGTTATGTCGTGCATCTGGCGGGGTTGAATACAACGATTCAGATCAATTTCCGCATAGACAATTCCTTCTTTATCAATCAGGGGATGACCAATCACACGCCCATCCGGCCCGATAACTCCCGTAAACGCACTATTAGGACGTGCCAGCAATTGGTTAGCTTCGGGATGGCTGGCTGCCATAGCCTGTGTGATTTCCGGGGAAATAGTGGAACAGGAAACGAGGGTAAAAACTTTACCTTCAAAGCAATGCGCCGCCGCACGTAAACGGATCGCCTCAGCCATATCATAATCTGCGGGTGCAACCGGCAGAGAAATATAACTGGCAACATGAACCAGCTCTCCCTGAGATAACAAAGCAAAACGTGCCAACGGATTGGTATTCTCACCACAGGCCAGTACCCCCAGTGGGCCAATACTCGTATCATGCACTTTTAATGAAGCAGCATCACCATTCGCCCATGTCAGTTTTTCAGCCCATGTCGGGACCAGTTTACGATGGCGTCCCAAAATACGCCCGTCATCAGAAATAGTCACCAGCGTGTTATAGAGCGTTGCAATACCTGTGGAACTATGCTCATTCACGCCAATCACGACATTAATATGCTGACGAGCAGCAGCCTGAGCGATTTTATGGATCTCAGCCCCCGGCACTTCAATGGCAGATTTGCACAATTTTTCAAACCACGGACTGCCCTGAACGGGCGTCATTATCCAGTTCCAATAGGGATACCCCGCAATAAACACTTCAGGAAAAGCCACCAGACTGGCGCCATTATTTGCCGCCTCCTGGATAAGCTGACAAACGAGATCAACTGTCGCTTTCGTATCCAGAAAGATCGGCGCAGCCTGTACTGTAGCTGCCTTGAATTTAGGAAGATTCAGCATATCAGGCTCCTGTTTTCTTTCGTCTATCTGAAGAGTTACACAGCAATAACGGGGTGGCGCAAATCACCTATTTTCTCAAGATGTGCTTCAATGACATCCCCCGGCCATAGCCATTCCTGCGGATCGCGCCCTGCTCCAACACCTGATGGCGTTCCTGTAGCAATGATATCTCCCGGCTCCAGTGTAATACCCTTACTGATATCTGCGATCAAAGCATTCACCTTGAATAACATATGATGAGTATTGGAATCCTGCTTAGTCACGCCATTAACTTTCAGTCGCAAAGCAAGATTATGCGGGTCAGGAATGTCATCAGCAGTGACAATGCAAGGGCCAAAAGGGGCATAGGTATCCTGACCTTTAGAGTAGATCCACTGCCCGGCACGGCGACAATCACGAGCGCTCATGTCGATAATCAAACTATAACCAAAGACATAGTTCAGTGCGTCAGATTCTGGTACGCCCTTCGCACGCTGCCCGATGATCACGGCTAACTCCACTTCCCAATCCAATTGCCGGGTAATTTCACGATTGTGTTCAATTGCATCCCCCGGACCAATGATTGTGGTTGGCGGCTTAGAAAAAATAATCGGTTCTTTCGGCAGATCTTTTGCCGTATCAAGAGACAGACTGGATTCCTCAACATGTTCAACATAATTCAGACCAATGCCGAAAATGTTTTTGCGCGGGCGGGGAATGGGAGCCAGAATTTTTACATTCTCCAATGGCCGGGTCACGCCGATTGGCCATAGGCCTTCAAACGAATTTAACAATATGGCTGTACTGTTTACGGCCAATGGTCCCAATTCGATAAAATCCAGCATATTATCCGGTAAGACACTTCCGGCATGAGCAGCCAATTTTGCCAAATCCACTACATGATCATTTACAATTGCCCCCAATCGTGCAGCAGCAGTGATTTCAGTACGATAAGTGATTAAACGCATCTTTCTCCTCCTACTCGTTGATGTCCGTCGTTATCGGTCAGGGTTTCTTCGTAATACAACTGTAATGCCTGTATCACTGGCAAGTCATTGAAACAGAATAAACAGGCATCTTCCGTTTGTGATGTATTGACATGTTCATGCTGCGCCCATGAAGGAACACAAAAAATATCCCGCACCTGCCAGTCAAACCGCTGACCATCAATAACAGAGTAACCCTGCCCTTTCGCTACCTGATAGATGAAACTACCAGTATGCCTGTGTGCCTTACCAACAAATCCGGGGCGTAATAACTGCATACTGGCACCAAGAGTTGGCATCACATGACCTCCGGTCAGCGGATTAGTGTAGTGCATCAGAATGTCATCAAAGGGTGAACCTTCTGAAACGCGGGCATAACGTTGCAGTGCTGCATAGGTTGGCTCCCATTGATATTTGAACAACGGAGAATAAGGTTTATCCCAACCGATATTTTGCGGACGCAAAGCCGGTGCTCCCCAGAGAGCAACAGAGGCATCCACAGGTTCTGTTACCGCCTGACGTAAATCAGGATGTACCTTATAAAAGCCAGCTTCCAGTACATTGACCAACGGAATATCCAGACCATCCTGCCAGATACATTGTGAACCATCAGGATCAACGCCATGTTCACGCAGAACGCTATAACGCCAAAGTACCGGAACCGAAGCGGATTTCGGTTGCCACGGTTCAATTTTATTAGCGATTGTCCAGAGTGCGCCTGTTCTGTGTTTCTCCAGTTCTTGGTAATAAGCCAACAGTTCAGGATTATCGGCGACATTAGCGCGACCGATAATATTTTCCCGGTATTGATCATGTGCTTGAACATTTTCTTGTTGAGACATGGCTATCTCCTGTACGGATGGTAACTGTGATTTGAAAGCTAACCTGAGATCTATTGAATCCCCCTCTGTATCTGCATCAATTGGCGTTCCAGTTGCTGTTTGCCATAAAGATAGGGTTTCGGCCAATCGACGTTTGTCCAGCCATATCTGGCACACTCATGTAGCAACCAGGCCCCATCGGATAAGAATGGACGTGATAAAGCACAGAGATCGGCCCGGCCCGATGCGATAATTCCGTTGATTTGATCAGCGTCTGTAATCGCACCAACCGCGATAACCGGCACATTACCCTCATTACGAATACGATCAGCCATCGGAGTCTGATACATACGCCCGTAAACAGGCCGTTGTTCAGCAGAAACTTCCCCTGTGGAACAATCCACCATATCCACCCCCGCATTGTGGAAGTGCCGGGCGATCAAGACAGCGTCATCAATGCTCGTTCCTCCTTCAACCCAATCAGTAGCAGAAATGCGCACAGATATCGGCAAATTAGCCGGCCAGACATCACGTACTGCGTTAAAAACAGCTAACGGGAAGCGAAGTCGATTTTCCAACGAACCGCCATATTCATCATCACGCAGGTTAGTTATCGGTGAAATAAAACTGGAAAGCAGATAACCGTGGGCGGCCTGAATTTCCAGCCAGTCAAAGCCCGCATCAATAGCCCGGCGGGTTGCCGCAACAAACTGTGTAATAACCTCACTCATTTGTGCCCTAGTGATCGCTGCCGGAATTTGTGAAATCTCTGATAAATAAGGCACAGCCGATGCTGAAACCAGAGGCCAGTTTCCTTCCGGCAACGGATGGTCAGACTGTTCCCATCCCCGTTGGGTTGAACCTCGTCGCCCGGCATGTCCCAATTGAATACCTATCAGGGTATCTGTGTTTTGATGGATAAAATGGGTGATCAACTTCCATCCCTGCACTTGTTGATCATTCCACAATCCTGTGCACGCAGGAGTCACACGCGCCTGTGGTGAAATTGCTGTCATTTCGGCGATCACCAACCCCACACCGCCTAATGCCCTGCTACCAAGATGAACCTGATGAAATAATCCTGGTATACCATCCACGGCCTTATACAGTAGAGTAGGAGAAACCACGACTCGATTTTTCAAAGTTACTCCCCGCACCGGATAAGGTGTCAGTATCGGTGGAGTTAAGGGAGAGAGTTGGTCAGGCTGCTGATTAAACCAACGTTCATAACTTTCCAGCCATGTTTTATCCCTCAATCTCAGGTTTTCATGAGAAATACGTTGTGAGCGTGTCAGCAAGGAATACGCAAACTGTTCCGGCGGAAAATCTTCATAACGTGCTACATTTTCAAACCATTCCGTGGAATTACGTGCCGCATTCTGAATTTTCAATACTTCCACACTGCGTACTTTTTGGTAATGTGACAAGCTCGCAGACAAATCTCCCTGATGCATTTTCAGACTGTTAGTCAGTTCGATCGCATCTTCTAATGCCAGTTTTGTCCCGGAGCCAATAGAAAAGTGGGCGGTATGGGCAGCATCTCCCATTAACACGATCGGTATATTTTTGCCGTTACCGCCCTCCGGCCTGATCCAGTGCACCCAATGATGGCAGATGACACGAGGAAAACGGATCCAAATAGCAGCCCCGCGTAAGTGCGCTGCATTGGATATCAACTCATGTCCATCCAGCCACGGTGCAAATATCTTTTCACAGTATGCAATACCCTCTTCCTGTGACATTTTATCGATACCTGCGGCTAACCATGCCTCTTCTGTCGTTTCAACGATAAAAGTCGATAACCCTTCCTGAAATTGGTAGGCATGAACCTGAAACCAGCCATGTTCTGTTTCGACAAACAAAAACGTAAAAGCATCAAATATCTTGCGGGTTCCCAACCAGACAAAACGACAATGGCGTTGATCAATATCAGGTGCAAAAGCATCAGCATAACGGGTACGAATTTGGCTGTTGATCCCATCAGAAGCAATCAACAAATCGGCATCGTATCTTCGGGCGATTTCCTGTTCGTCCTTAACCTGTACCTCGAACACCAACTCAACCCCCAACTGCTGGCAGCGATCTTGCAGAATATTGAGTAATTTCTTACGACCAATACCGATAAATCCATGACCGCCGCTACGATTTACCATTCCCTTGAAGTGGATATCAATATTTTCCCAACGGCTGAATTCTGCACCAATGGTACTGGCTGATACCGCATCTGCCGCATTCAGGTTTTCCAATGTTGCGTCCGAAAACACCACCCCCCACCCAAAAGTGTCATAGGGACGATTACGCTCGATCACGACAACACGGTTATCAGGATTTTGTAATTTCATTAGCAAACCGAAATACAAACCCGCTGGCCCGCCGCCAATACATACGATGTTCATATTTTTTTGTTCATGATTTCTCTCCTGTTACACCATACCTGCCACGGCACATAAGTTCAGGGATTCAGTTAAGGTATTTAGTTAAGGTTATATATAGTTGAGTCATTGTTTTAATTAAGGCATTGATTAAGGTATTGATTAACGTATTGATTTAGTTAATGAGTAATAAAGTTCATCAGGGATCGGGATGGCCTGATGCGTATCCAGTGATGTCGTCACATAAGTCTGAACTGCGCTCATCCTTAATTCTCCTTTCCTGCTGATACAGCGCTGGCGGAGTTTCAGTGATTTTTTGCCTATCTGCTCAACACTTAATTCCAGCCAAACCTGATCGCCCATTCTGCTGATCGCCTTAAACTCTGCCTCTAAATGAACAGTTGGCAGACCAAAGCGATGCTTAGCAATGTAATCGGCATATCCGATTGAAGTTAATTCATCGAACCAGTCCTCGAACAAATTATTGAACATCACAAAATATTGGGGATAAAAAACAATCCCCGCGGGATCACATTCAGAAAATCGAATCTTATGAGGCTGTACAAATTTAAGCCGGCTCATCAGTGACTCCTCCTCAATGTTGTCGTTTTAATACTGTCGTCTTAATACCGTCCATTTTAGTACGTTGCTCTAAGATAGTGGCTTCAAGATGCTGTTGGTACTCACGTAACCGTCTGCCATCTTCATCCGCTAATGCCGCCTCACGCAATTGTCGCAAGTTGGCCGGGGACAGATGGACGAGATGGCGATCAATGATACCCATCAAGCTTTGAAAATTACGCAATCCACGGGTATGGGTATCACCGTATCCTTTAATCAACTGCTGACATAGGGCAATTTCCACAGCCAGCGCTGGGTCATGTTTTACTGCAATCACGATCCGCTGCAACCAATTTTCAATCCGTTTGGTTTCATGCTGAAAGCGCAAAGTACGCCGGCGGACACGGCGTAAACCCGCCAGCGTATACAGCAATAAAAATCCCCAAATTGAACTAGTGGTAATTACACGACCGCGGCTGAATAGTTTTGTCAGTATCCGGTTTACAAAATGAGGACGGGATAACCAGCGGCCAACATTGGCGGGCAAGGTGTCACAGATCTCTTCCACTCTGGGATGCAGGAATTCATTAATTTCAACAAGCTGTTTACTCTGTGCCCCCACTTCTTTGTAAACCCGCCCGAATCTCCTGGCGCTGATTTTCAGATCTGCCACCCGAATAGTGTCTTCATAAGTCATCCACAGCGCCAGATGACGGGCAGTTTCACACAGTAGTCGCTGATGATGTTTTCCAGTCTGCTCTATCAGATACTGCAATTTATCAAGATATAAATCGGCATAAGCCGGATCTTGATAATCCACCAAACGCCTGACGGCTTCAGTAGCAATTTCATGGATAGAGGAAGGCAATGTTTTTCGAATACGCAATAAAAAAGCTTTTATGCTCTCGTCATCGGTAAGGTTATGCCTGAAACGATTACGATTTAAGCGGCCATATTGAGAATGCTCATGATGAGAATGCTGATAGCAAGGCCGGTAGTCGGATCCTTCTGACTGAACCCTGCTCAACCCCAAGCCAAATGCTTGCAGACTAGGTTTTACCCCCACGCCTCCCTTGATAATCGTTTTTTCAAAATGCATACGGCTGAATGGCAGGAGCCCCGTACCACAGAGTACCCCAAACAACACAGCACTCATCACACTGCCACTTTTTTCTGCCATCCATGCCATGTCAAAATGGACAAAACGTAACGCAGCTTGTCGTGATTGCTGGATCATCTGCTCCGGGGAACAGTTCGACATAATATATCGTCGCTCCTGTCCGTTGTGCGACACCGGGGACAGATGTTGCCTGAGCAAAATAACCATGCTCTTCACTTAAATTGACGATCCAATCTGCCAGTACACCACCACCCTCACCTCCCATTGCCAAAATCGCAATTTTGATAGGTTGGATGTTCGGTTTCATCAGCGGAGACTGAATGGATGATGACATAGACATAATTTCCCCTTAGAGCCTACAGGGTTTGGCTTTTAAGCGTCATACCGCTCGCGACGTTTAGCATCACGACGTTGCAAGTAACTGATGAATCTTTTACGAATACGGTGGAGCAACCGCTCCCAGTGGTTAGGGTTGGTTATGATCCGCGCCTTAAAGAAAGAAGGGCACAATACCACGACATGGGAAACTTCCCCGCACAATCCACAACCCACACAGCTATTCAATACTGTTGCCACCGGATCGGTACGCAAGGGATCAGGATTTGGCTTAATCGACAGTGAAGGACAACCAGACAAACGGATACAAGAGTGATCTCCCGTACAAGTATCAGGATCAACGCCGAAACGTTCACGCACTATACGTTGTCCTGCCGCTATCGCCTCTTTGTTCTTTTTTTCTCACGGCGCTGTTTATTCAACATACATTCACTCTGTGCGACCACGACTTTCGGCCCCTGTTCACTTGTTGTCAGGGCTTCCCGCAGAGTATGGATCATGGTTTTAAGGTCATAGGTACGTTTGATCGTACGTATCCACTTCACCCCAACACCTTTAACCGCTTTTTCGATATCATGACCCGTACTGCGACTGGCGTTGAAAACAGTTGAAGATGGAATATCCTGCCCACCTGTGGCGGAAGTGTAGCTGTTGTCCACAATAATGGTCAGATTGTCATTGCGATTAAAAACACTGTTAGCAATGCCACTCGTCAACCCGTTGTGCCAGAATCCCCCATCTCCCATCACGGAAATCGCTCGCTTATCCACAACTGGCGTACTCAATGCTGCTGCGCTCGCTGCACTTAACCCATATCCCATCGTGGTATTCCCCAAATTGAATGGAGGCAAGATGGCAAACAGGTGGCAACCAATATCCGCACTGATATGATATTGCCCCAATTCCCGCTCTATCAACTTCATAGCGGTAAAGATCGGACGTTCCGGGCAACCCGCACAAAATCCGGGGGGACGGACATGAACCGCACTTTTTTCTGTAACTGACGATTCTTTGTCTGATAAGTCTTTATCTGATGAATCCCCAGCGGGCAAAGTAACCGCAGGAATGCGCACCTGACAGGCTGCGGCTGACACTTCGGCTTCAACCTTGCCGTAACGTTCAAGGAAAGCACGAACTCCCGCTAACACGGTGGCTGTATCATATTCTCCCGCCATTGGCAGTAAATCTTTACCATGTAATCGAATGGTAATATCACGCTGCCGTAAGATATTGGCGACATTTTGTTCTACAAAATTAGGTTGACCTTCTTCCAATACTAAAATTGCCTGCTTGCCATAACAAAAGCGTTCAAATTCCTCATCGATCAACGGATATGCTACATTCATGACATACAGCGGAATCCGGCTGTTACCGAATACATCCGCCAGCCCTAACAAATTTAGGGATCTGATCACGGTGTTATAGCATCCTCCCTGCAAAGCAATGCCTATGTCATCAGCACTTTCAGCAAAAAATTCGTTCAATTACTACTGCTGAATAAAGCGCACAGCAGCAGGCCAGCGTTCCTGAATTTTCTCTTTCTCATGTAAGAAACTGGCAGGAGGCAAAACAATCCGATTGAGCTCACGTGCCGGATTTGTCAGTGCATCTTTTATTTTGAATGCTGATACGCGATTATCTGCGCAAACAAACCGACCGTGCACATGACAGGCACGGATACGCATCTGCAACATCACTGGTGTATGGCTGGCTTCCGACAACTCAAACCCCATTTTTACTGCCTGCACAATGGAAGGCAGGTTGGGACGCGGATCAAGCAACCAGATCTGGGATTTCATCGCAAACACATGGCTGCGCTCCTGCATGATGGAAAAACCTTCACCATAATCTTCGCCAACAATAATCAGCGCACCGCCTAAAACGCCCCCGGATGCCAGATTTGCTAACGCATCGGAAGCAACATTTGTGCCTACAGTTGCCTTAAATGTGACAGCACCGCGTAATGGATAATTAACGGAAGCAGCAAGTGTGGCAGCGGCTGTTGCTTCACTGGCGCTGTTTTCAAAACGAATACCATATTCGGAAAGGATCGCTTGCGCAATCAGCCAGAACATCCATCAGATGGGAAATAGGTGCTCCCTGATAACCTGCAATATAAGCAACGCCTGATTCCAACAATGCTTTTGTCACAGCGAGTATGCCTTCCCCACGGAAAAGTTCCCCCTGACCCAAACGTAATTTTTCCACTTCTTTAACAAATGATCGTTCTGCCATGATCAATCGCCTCACGTTTCTGTTTTGCCAGTTTGTTAAAAAAAGATCTCCAAAAAAACAGATATGGGCATTATGTAATAAGAGTATGAATCAACGGTCAATACATGATTTGTCATGTAATTATGATTTACGCAGTGTCTGGATAGAATATGCAGAGAGCAGATAAAAAAACCCGTTAAAACAGATATGAATGAAAGCAGTTGAAACTTATTACCATCTTAATAATGAGTAATATTTCTCATGAATATATTCACAATCATATATCTTTCATTTAAGCAAAATATGGATACTGCTAGTAGGAAACTGTATAGCTTTAATAAATGCTTAAAGAGCTGAACCCAGAAGCTCTGATTCAAGGTACGCAGATCCAAAATATGCAGTACCCCAAATAGAGTCTCACCTCAATTCTCCAGAACATTTGCTTTTTTCATCCAATGATCTTGATGAAGTGAAATCGATGGTCGGTCGGGTGATGAAACCCCACCAGCTAAATATACTGGGTAACAGCCGAAAGCTGGATGCCAGAATGCACTATATTCCGTTTGGGGACTTTTCCATGAGTCGCCTGCGTTACGGGGCTAATGTTGAAATTAATCCGAACGCACTGGAGTCTTTTTTTCTTATTCAGATGCCGTTATCAGGCGGTGCCTGTATTGAAAGCGGTGGTCAGCACCTTGATTCAACACCAAATCTGGCATCCATCCTCAGCCCGGATCAACATACCTCCATGCGCTGGAGTGCTGATAATGACCAGTTTATGGTCAGGATCTCCCGCACTTTGCTGGAAAGAACCCTTATTGGACAATTGGGGCATCCTTTGGATCAACCACTGGTATTTGAATTGGGGTTTGAATGGCAACGTTGTCAGGCGTGGCGCTGCCTGATGCTCTATCTGCTTGAATATACGACACAACTACCTAGTATTCAGCAATATAAACTTATTACTGGTCAGATTGAGCAATTACTTTCTGTTACCCTGCTGTCCACCCATCAGCATAATTACAGCGGCTCCACCGCAAATCGTCGCTGTTCCATCCGCCCACGGCATGTACGAAAAGTACAGGAATATTTACAGGCTCACGCCCATGAACCCATTACGGCAGAGCAGCTTGCTCAAGTGGCAGGCGTCAGCCTTCGCAGTCTCTATTCCGGTTTCAGGGAATTTTTGAATATCAGCCCGATGCAGTATTTACGCGACTTGCGCATGGAACATGTTCGTACAGAGCTACTGGCAGGAGAAGCAAGTAATGTTACGGGAGTCGCCCTGCGTTGGGGGTTCGCCCATATGGGGCGATTCAGTGCAGAATATAAAGCACGCTATGGTGAAACACCGAGTGAAAGTTTGAAGCGTGGTTGAATTTAAGCAATATATCTCCGAATATCTTATTATTAAAAATCAAGGCGAAAAAAAACAAATATAAGCCGAGATAAAAATTTATACCCTATGGATTTTAAGAAGCAACTTGAAAGACGACGGGTATATAATAAATGCTCTTGCCTTCATATATTATTTATAATTCATTCACTATCTTAAACTGGAGAATAAGAACTCTATCTAAGCTTTAAACTTTGTTCATCCACCAACAAAAATAATATTAAAATATTATTAATAACTTACTAACAAAATAACTTAATAAAATTATTTATCAAAATAAAAAAACACCAATATAGCAATCAAATTATCAACGGATGATTACAAAGGGCTTTAAATATACCACCTTACCTCTATAAACCATAAAAAAATTGCTATAATAAACAAAAAATAATATAGACATCATCTCAAATGAGAATCACTATTGCACTGCAAAGGGTTTTATGACTATAAAGTGACAAATAAAAGCAATGATAATATTGCTAAAAACAAACTAAAAAAGATAAGGTAGGTGACAAGGATGTATACTTGAAAATACCAAAAATAACAATTTAATCATTAACCGATAAATATTAACTATTTTTAACTAAGGAGAGTGTTGAAAGATTGCAAGATTATCTGTAATAACACTATGATAGATTATGCCAATACCGATTAAACAAAAATAACAATTTAATATTTAAAGATATAAAATCAGATACATAGCACCCTTAATTATATGAATGCTAAAACATAAATTAATTAAGGTCAGGCAAATAATTAAATCTATTCATTTACACCATAAATTACAAATAACTTGTAAACGGAATACATTCGTATAATTTATTATGAGAATATCTGAGAATTCATTGCGTCCGAACTTATATCCCCTCCATCCTTCTCAGGAAGATGTGTTTTACGAACAAGCACTTTATGAGAATAATCCGATACATAACCTTAATTGGTATACTGTGATAGAAGAAGAGGTTGATATAACCCTGTTACAAAAAGTGTGGAACGTATTACATCAACATATTGATATGTTGCGCTTGCGTATATCGGTTAATGCAGATAATGAAGCGATACAATATATTGAAGAACAGAGTACACCGGAATCAATTATATTTCACGATGTTTCCATGCAGGCTGAACCTGAAAAAGAAGCAAAATTCTGGATGCAGCAACACCTTGAAATACCAATGGATTATTTGAAGGAAATACCATATCAGATTTTCTTGATCCGTCTGGCTGATAAACGGTATTACTTTTTCACTAAAATTCATCATATTATGATTGATGGTGTCGGATTATACCGGCTCCATAAATATGTCCATAAATTATACAAATGCTTTAAGGATGGCACATCAATAGCATGGCTGTCTGATATTCCACAATATTTAACAACAATTACCAAAGCAAGAGAATATTTAAGCTCTATTCATTATGA